>JBQGCR010000697.1:0-2820 GCA_052038585.1 Kineosporiaceae bacterium | reverse complement strand
CCTGGCGCTTCCAGACCGGCAGCCGGTGCTTGACCTCGTCGACGCACAGCGCCGCCGCGGCGAAGGCCTCCTGCCGGTGGACGCCGGAGACGGCGACGACGAGCGCGGCGTCGCCGACGTCGAGCCGGCCGAGGCGGTGGCTCACGGCGAGGGCCTCGACGTCGGTGCGGGCGGCGACGTCGGCGGCGACCTCGGCGAGCACGGCCCCGGCGGAGGGGTGGCCGACGTACTCGATGAAGTCGACCGCCACCCCGTGGTCGTGGTCGCGGACGACGCCGGAGAAGGTGACGACGGCCCCGGCGCCGCGGTCGGCGACGGCGGCCTCGTGCGCGGCGACGTCGAGCGGCTCGGTGCCGACCGCCGCGAGGACGACCCGGCGGGCCGGCTCGGCGACGCGGGCGGTGTCGTGGACGCGCGGGGCGTGGACGTGCTCGGGCGCGAGGGCGGGATGCTCGGCGGTCACGGCAGCAGCGTAGGCCGCGCGAGGTCGCCGGGGCCGAGGGAGTCCGTCCGGGGCACGTCGACGTCCTCCCCGCTGCCGACGTCGCCGCACTCGACGAGCAGCACCCGGTCGGCGTGCGCGGCGAGGTAGTGCCGCGCGCCGGCGTCCCCCTCGCTCGCGGCGGCGACCCCGGCCCAGTGCTCGCGCCCGAGGAGCACCGGGTGCGCCGGCGCCCCGTCGTACGCGGCCCGCGCGAGGACGCCCGGGGCGGCGTGCCGGACGTGCCGGGCGACGACCTGCGCCGTCACGCCGGGGGTGTCGACGAGGCCGACGAGGACGGCGTCCGGGGCCGGGTCGAGCGCGGCGACGGCCTCCAGACCGCGACGCAGCGACGCGCCCATCCCCTGCTCCCAGCCGTCGCACCGGACGGCGACCGCCCCCGGGCCGACGAGCGCCTCGGCCTCGGCCGCGCGCGCCCCGACGACGACGAGCACGGGCGAGCAGCCCCCCGCGGCGAGCGCGTCGGCCGCGGCGCGGACCCACGGGGTGCCGTCCGCGTGGTGCAGCAGCGCCTTCGGCAGGCCCATCCGCCGGCCCGCCCCGGCCGCCAGCACCACCCCGACGCACCTCATGGCCCCAGTTCTGCACAGCAGTGAGATCTGCACAGCCGTGAGATCTGCACAGTGTCGGCGGCCTGACGGTCGTCCGGGACGGGAGGGAGCAGGCTCCTGTCCCGTGAGCCGTCGCGGGGGGCGCGACGGACCGACGCCGGGAGACCACCATGGCCACGACCCACGCGACGCCCGTCCCGTCCGGCCGGCTGTCCGCCGACCACCTCGCGGGCGCCCTGGCCCGCGCCGCGCACCGCCTCGGCGACACGCTCGCCGGCGTCGAGGGACGCCTCGCGCTGCGCCGCCTCGAGCGCGCCGAGCGCCGGCTGGACCGCGACCCCGGCCTGCCCGGCCTCGGCGCGCTGGCTGTCGCCGCGCGGACCGGGCGGACGGGCCGCTCGGGCTCAGGCGTGGCTGCTCCACGCGCACCGCGCGCGTAGCTCGCGCAGGTCGCGGACCTCGACCCGCCCGCGCGAGACGCGCAGGACGCCGTCCCGCTCGAGCGCCTTGAGCACCTGGTTCGCCGTCGGCCGGGTGGTCCCGGCGAGCTGGGCGAGCTCGGCCTGGGTGAGGGGGACGTTGATCCCCGCCTCCTCGACGAAGAGCCGGGCCACCTCGAAGAGCCGGCGCGCCACGCGCACCTCGACCGCGAGGTAGTGCCCTTCGGCGACGAGCCGGGTGAGCCGGTCCGCGCGGCGGGCGAGGACGGCGAGGAGGAAGTCGCTCACCTCGACGTGCGCCGCCCGCAGCGCCGCCGAGTCCTCGGCGCGCAGGACCCGGACGACGACGTCGTCGAGCGCCTCGACGCTCGCCGTGCGCTCGTGCCGGGCGACGAGCACCCCCATCTCCCCGAAGACGTCACCGGGACCGTGGACGCCGAGCATGACGACCTCGCCGCCGGGGGTGCGGTAGCGGACGGCCGCGCGCCCCTCCTCGACGATGAACAGGCTCGTCGCCTCGTCCCCCTGCCGGACGAGCACCTCCCCGCGGGAGTACCGGCGGCGCCGCGCCGTGGCGAGCACCTGCTCGCGCCCGACCGCGGGCAGGGCCTCGAGGAACGCGGACGCACCGGTGCTCACGAGGCGAAGTGTGGCGCAAACAGGGCAGGTCGCGCCCTGTGTCGGCGCGCTGACACAACGGCGGTCGGCGCGGGAACGGAACCGCGGGCCGCGACGCGGGAGTCTCGTCCCTGTCGCCGCCGGGCCAGGACGACGTGTCGACCGCACTGGAGGGGGCGGCCGAGACGCACGACACGAGGCGGACGGACGCAGAGCGCCCCTCCCGGGTGGACCCGGGAGGGGCGCTCGCGTGGTGCTGGTGGTGCGGGGTGGTGCGGGCGGATCAGAAGTCCATGCCGCCCATGCCGCCGTCGCCGCCGCCGGCCGGCGCAGCGGCCTTCTCCGGCTTGTCGGCGATGACCGCCTCGGTGGTGAGGAAGAGCGCGGCGATGGAGGCCGCGTTCTGCAGCGCCGAGCGCGTGACCTTCGCCGGGTCGAGGATCCCCGCGGCGATGAGGTCGACGTACTCGCCCGTGGCGGCGTTGAGACCGTGCCCGGCCTCGAGGCCGCGCACCTTCTCCGCCACGACGCCGCCCTCGAGGCCGGCGTTGATCGCGATCTGCTTGAGGGGAGCCTCGAGCGCGACGCGGACGATGTTCGCGCCGGTCGCCTCCTCGCCCTCGAGCGTCAGGCCCTCGAAGGCCTTCGTGGACGCCTGGAGCAGGGCGACGCCACCACCGGCGACGATGCCCTCCTCGACGGCGGCCTT
>JBQGCR010000696.1:0-2012 GCA_052038585.1 Kineosporiaceae bacterium | reverse complement strand
GGCGACTCGCCGGGGCCGGGGACGGCCCGCCGCGCGCCCGGCGGCGCCGGCGACCTCGAGGTGGACCTGCCCCCGGTGCCGGGCGGGGAGGTCGTCGCCGTGCGCGCCGACGGCTGGTTCCTCCCGGGCGTGCCGCAGGGGCTGGACGCGGAGCGTGGCGGGGCCACCGTCGTCCTCGGCCCACCGGCCGTGACGTGCGACGGCCTCGCCGGGCGCCCCCGGCTGCCGACCGGCGGGGACGTCCTCGTCGCCGGCCGCGACGACCGGCTGCGCAGCGTCTGGGTACCCGTCGGCGCGGAGCTCGCGCGGTGGCTCGCCGACGTCTACCGGCGGGCCTGCGGCGCGGGGTGACCGCTCACCGATTGCCTACCGCCGCACCCCTTCCCATCCCCCACGAGCCGGTGTAGACAGGACTTCACGGACACAAGCCACATGACCCAGGGAACCCACGCGCGAGCAGTCCACGAACGGACACGTCAGACGGCCGGCTGCGGCCCGCCCGACGGCGACCCGCTGCGCGCCTGATACCCCTGAGGTCGTGTCACGACGGCGGCGTCTCCTCGCGGAGGCGCCGCCGTCCTGCGTGTGCCACGATCCCCGGGTGCGCACCGTCGCCGGGTCGCCGGCGGGACCGTGAGCCGCGAGGAGATGGGCGACGTCGCCCTCGTCGCGGAGCCCGGCGCGCGTGGCGCGAGGACCGTCGTGCCGGACCCCGACCCCGACGGGCTGCCCGACCTCACGGCCGACGTCACCGCCGGTGACGGCGACGAGGGCGGTGACGACGACGGCACGCGCTCCCGCGGACCGCGGCGCCCGCCGGGGTGGCGCACCGTCGCGGGGTTCGCCGCGGCCGCGCTCGCGCTCGGCGCCGTGGCCGGCTGGACGCAGGCGCAGCGCGTCGCGGAGCGCTCGGCGCTGGAGGGGACGACCCTGCTCGCCTGGACGACCGGGTTCGACGGCGCCGGCTGGGACGGCGACGACGAGCCGCTGCGCCTGCAGGTCCGCCTCGTCGCGCTCACGGGCCGCAGCGTCACGGTGACCGGGCTCGGGGACGGCTCGACCCTGCGGCTGCGCGAGCCCGTCGAGCTGCGCCCGGGGTACCCCGCGGCCGTCGTCGTCCAGGCGTCGGTGCGCTGCACCACGGACGGCTCGCTGCTCGCCGGCACACCGACCGCGGACGTGCGCAGCGAGTCCGGGCTCGAGGCGACCGTCCCGGTCCGCGTCGTCTCCCGCGGGCTCGAGGACGTCGTCGCCGACGCGTGCTCGACCCGGGTCGTCGAACCCGCCCGCGTGGTGTCGATGGACGCGCTCCCCGAGGGCGCCGTCGAGGTCTCCCTGCGCGCCGCCGACGGCGTCGCGCCGTCCTACCTCACCGTCGACGTCGACCCCTCCCGCAGCGCGAGCTGGCAGGTCGCCGTCGACCCGCAGGGCGCGATCGCGCTCGTCCCGGGGCGGACGCAGACCTACCGCTTCACGCTGGAGTACCTGCGCTGCACGCCCGGCGGTCCGTCCGTCCGGCGCCCGCCGATGATGCCGGACACCTCGCGCGTGCTGACGACGAGCGTCGTCACCGGCTTCACCGGCACGCCGCGGGAGCTCGCGGGCTGGGACGACGACGTCGTCTCCCGCGCCGCGGTCGCCGCGGTCGCCCGGGCCTGCGCCTGAGGCCTGCGCCTGAGGGCGGCCGGTCAGGCGGTGGTGCGGCCGGCGAGCACGGAGTCGCAGACCGCCTTGCCCTCGCCCGCGCCGTCGACGACGGCCTGCGCAGCGTGGGTGACCCACGTGGCGACCCCGTCGGCGGTGCCGCGCGCGTACGCGGCGAGCGCGCCAGGGTAGGCCGAGCCGGCCCCCAGGTGGGCGGCCTCCCAGACCGCGACGCCGAACGGGTCGAGGCCGGGGGTGCCGCCCACGGCCGGGGCGAGCGCCCGGCCGACGAGGCCGTTGCCGACGGCGAACGGCCGGGCCGTGAGCACCTCGGCGTGGACGAGCGCGGCGACGAGCAGCGCGGGCGC
>JBQGCR010000695.1:0-9666 GCA_052038585.1 Kineosporiaceae bacterium | reverse complement strand
CAGGGCCCGGCCCGCTCCCCCGGCGAGCACGAGGGCCAGGGCGACGACGGGGACGGCCAGGGCGGCGTCGCGGAGCAGGTCCGCCGTCGGGGCAGCTTCGTGTCCGGCCGTATCCGGCTGCGCCGCACCGGCGTCCGGGGCAGGCGCCGCGGGGTCGACGTTCGTCGGCAGGGACGGGCCGTCGGTCTGTCCCGACACGAGCGCCATCGCCGTGTGGCCCATCGGCTGGGCGGCGGGGTCGGCGTGGTGGCCGGCACCCACGTCCTGCGCGCCGTGCGCACCGTGCGCACCGTGCGAGGCGTGCGCGGCAGGCGCGGCGTGTGCACCGTGCGCGCCGGGCACTGCGGACGCGCCGGGCACGGTGGGCGCCGACGTCGCGGCGGGGTGGACGTGCTCGTGCTGCAGCCACGCGACGGCCGGCAGGGCGAGCGTCGTGGCGACGGCGAGCGCCGCCGGGACCGTGCGGAGCGCGCGCACGGACGGTCGAGCAGGAGGCATGGAGGGCTCCGGGAGCAGAACGGCGGCTCGCCGGACCGGACCGGTCCGTGACGCCAGCACGTGACGATGGCGTCACGCTATGTGCCGTTTTGTCCCGCTGACCTGCCGAAAGGCCCGACCTTGAGACTCCTGGCACACCTCTGCCAGAGACCTGCGCACCCCCGGCGGACCCACCGTCCGCCGGGGATGATGCGAGGTCCTACCCCGCCCAGCCGGCACCGCTGCGGTGCGCCGCGACCCAGGCCGCCGCCTGCGTCCGCCGGCGGAAGCCCATCTTGGCGAGCAGCCCCGTCACGTGGTTCTTCACGGTCTTCTCCGCCAGCCCGAGGCTGTCGCCGATCTCGCGGTTCGACAGCCCGTCGCCGATGAGCTCGAGCACCTTCTTCTCGGTCGGCGTCAGCGCGTCGGTCGGGTCGCTGTGCGCGGCCTTGCGGCGGGCCATGACCCGCTCGTCGAGCAGGTTCCGGCCCGCCGCCACGGCCTTGACGATGTCGGCGATCTCGGTGCCGCGCACCGTCTTCAGGACGAACGCCGAGGCCCCCGCGTCGAGCGCGGCGGCCACGGCGTCGTCGTCGTCGAACGACGTGAGGACGACGCACCGCACGTCGGGCAGGTCCTGCTTGAGGCGTCGGACGACCTCGATCCCGGTCCCGTCGGGGAGCTTGAGGTCGACGACGGCGACGTCCGGCCGGACGGCCGCCGCACGGCGCACGGCGTCCAGGACGGTGCCGGCCTCGGCGACGACCGTCAGCAGCGGGTCGGCGTCGACGACGTCGACGACACCGCGACGGACGACCTCGTGGTCGTCGACGACGAGAACTCGGGTTGGCTGGTCCACGAGGGCAACCCTAGCGAGTCGTCAGCGCTGCTCCCGGTACATCTCCTCCAGCACGTCGGCGTAGCGCTGCCCGACCGCGGCCCGCCGGATCTTCAGGCTCGGCGTGAGCTCGCCGCCCTCGACGGTGAGCTGACCGTCGAGCACCCGGAACTGCTTGACCCGCTCCCACGGGTTGAGCCGGGCGTTGACCTTCTCGACGGCCTCGGCGACGGCGCGGTGCACCTCGACCGGGTCCTTGCCGGCGGTGGTGTCCGGGTCGAGGGTGAGCAGGGCCCCGGGGAAGCGCCGGCCGTCGGCGACGACGACGGCGTGGGCGACGAGCGGGCACGCGGCCTTGAGCGCGCCCTCGACGAGGCTCGGCGCGATGTACTTGCCGCCGCTGGTCTTCACGAGGTCCTTCTTGCGGTCGGTGATCCGCAGGTAGCCGTCGGCGTCGACCTCGCCGACGTCGCCGGTCGCGAGCCAGCCGTCGCCGGGCAGCAGCGCCGCGGTCTCCTCGGGCAGGTTGCGGTAGCCGCGGGTCGCCCCGGGGGTGCGCAGGAGGATCTCGCCGTCGTCGGCGATCCGGACCTCGACCCCGGGCAGCGGCTGCCCGACGGTGCCGATCCGCACGGCGCCGGGGCGGTTGACGAAGGCCGCGCCCGCGCCCTCGGTCATGCCGTAGCCCTCGCACACCGGCAGGCCGATGCCGGCGAACCAGCGGGCCACCTCCGGGGACAGGGCGGCGCTGCCCGAGACGAGCACGCGGATGCGCCCGCCGAGGCGGCCGCGGACGGTGGAGAAGACGAGCCGGTCGGCGAGCGCGCGCTGCGCCCGCAGCGGCGCCGGGACGGGGCGGCCGGCCTGCTCGAGGTCGGCGCAGCGCGTCCCCACGCCGACGGCCCAGTCGAAGATCCGCGCCTTGGCACCGCCGTGCTCGTGGGCCGTCGTCGTCACGCGGGCGTGCACCTTCTCGAAGACGCGGGGCGCGGCGGCCATGAACGTCGGCCGGATCGTCGCGAGGTTCTCCACGATGCGGTCCATCCGGCCGTCGACGGCGGTCGTCAGGCCGATCCGGCAGGAGCCGGCGAGCAGGAGCTTGCCGAAGACGTGCGAGAGCGGCAGCCAGAGGAACTGCAGGTCGTCCTCGCGGAGGATGCCGGCCTCGTCGACGGCGGAGGCGAGCCACACCCACGCGGCGTGGGTGAGCTCGACGCCCTTGGGCCGGCCGGTCGTGCCGGAGGTGTAGATCAGGGTCGCCAGGTGCTGCGGCCCGGTCGCGGCGACGGCGGCGTCGACGCAGCCGGGCTCGGCCCCGAGCCGGGCGCGGCCGCGGGCCTCGAGGTCGGCGAGGGTGAGCACCCAGCCGTCGGTGCCGACGTCGACGCCGTCGGCGTCGAGGACGACGACGTGCCCGACCGCGGGCAGCTCGGCGCGGTGCGCGCGGACCTGCTCCCGCTGCGTCGCGTCCTCGGCGACGACGAGGACGGCGCCGGAGTCGGCGAGGATGAACGCGACGTCCTCGGCCACCGTGTTCGGGTACACCGTCGTCGTCGCCGCCCCCGCGAGGAGGACGGCGAGGTCGCACAGCACCCACTCGATGCGCGTCGCCGAGGCGATCGCGACCCGGTCCTCGGCCCGCACCCCGACGTCGAGCAGCCCGGCCGCGAGCGCCTGGGCGCGCTCCTGGGTCTGGCGCCACGTCAGCGAGGCCCACCCGGCCCCGTCGGGGTGGCGGAAGGCCTCGGCGTCGCCGCGCCGCGCGCACGTGGCGAGGAAGACCTCGGGCAGCGTGCGCGGAGCGGCGGCGGCGCCCGGCGGCGGCGTGGTCGGGGCGGCGTGCGCCAGGGTGGGCGCGGGGTCGGGGCGCGTGGAAGCGGGCTGGGTCATCGTCGATCCTCCCGGGACGGCGGCGAGACGTGTGTCACACCAACGCCGGACCCGCGCCCCGGGTTCCTCAGCCGCGCGGCAGGCTCCTGGGGCGTGGCTGGCAGCGCGGGCAGGAGAAGGACGAGCGGTTCATGAAGGCCTCGCGGACCACCGGCGTCCCGCAGCGCGGGCACGGGCGCCCCTGCTGCCCGTAGACGGCGAGCGACCGGTCGAAGTACCCGCTCTCGCCGTTGACGTTGACGTAGAGCGCGTCGAAGCTCGTGCCGCCCTGCGCGAGGGCCTCGGTCATGACGTCGCGGGCGTGCCCGAGCAGGCGCCCGACGGCCGGCCTGGTCAGCGCCGCGGTCGGCCGGCGCGAGTGCAGGCGGGCCCGCCACAGCGCCTCGTCGGCGTAGATGTTGCCGACGCCGGAGACCAGCCCCTGGTCGAGCAGGGCGCGCTTGACCTCGGTCCGCCGGGCCCGCACCCGGGCGACGAGGGCGGGCTCGTCGAGGTGCGGGTCGAGCAGGTCGCGGGCGATGTGCCGGACGGCCGGCGGCAGGAGGGGCGAGGACGGCACGCCGTCACCGCCGCGGCCGGCGGGCAGGCCGTCCGGCGTCGGGACGAGGGGGGTGACGGCGAGGCCGCCGAACATCCGCTGGTCGACGAAGCGCAGCTCGCGGGCCGTGCCGTCGTCGGCCTCGTGCCGGCCGCCGGACAGGGCCATCCGGACCCGCAGGTGCCGCTCGTCGTGGCTGCCGGCCGGCTGGAGGAGCATCTGGCCGCTCATCCCGAGGTGGGCGAGCAGCGCGCGTCCGTCGTCGAGCTCGAGCCACAGGAACTTGCCTCGGCGCACGACGTCGGCGACGACCGCGCCGGTGAGCGCGTCGGCGAAGTCGCCCGGGCCGCTCTCGTGCCGGCGCACCGGGCGGGGGTGCAGCACCTCGACGGCGGTGATCCCGGAGCCGGTGACCCACCGGGCGAGGCCGGCGCGGACCACCTCGACCTCGGGCAGCTCGGGCATCGGGCGGGGTCAGCCCGCGGGCGGCGGGTCCGCGACGGCGCCGCCGCCCTCGACCATGGTGCTGACGACCGCGAACGCGGCCTCGGCGGCCTGCTGCTCGGCGACCTTCTTGCTCTGCCCGGTCCCGGTCCCCCGCACGACCCCCTGGACGAGGACGGAGGCGTGGAAGACCTTCTTGTGGTCCGGCCCCTCCTCCTCGACGCGGTACTCGGGGACGCCGAGCCCGTTGTTCGCCATGAGCTCCTGGAGGCTGGTCTTCCAGTCCAGGCCGGCGCCGAGGGTGGCCGAGCGCTCGAGGAGGGAGTCGACGAGCGTGTGGACGGTGCGCCGCGCGACGTCGATCCCGTGCTCCTCGTAGACGGCGCCGATGAGCGCCTCGACGGTGTCGGCGAGGATCGAGGACTTGTCCCGGCCGCCGCTGGTCTCCTCGCCGCGGCCGAGGCGCACGTGGGCGCCGAGGCCGATCTCGCGGGCGACGGACGCCAGCGCCCGCATGTTGACCACGGCGGACCGCAGCCGGGCGAGCTGCCCCTCCTGCAGGTCGGGGTGGCGGTGGTACAGCGCGTCGGTGACGACGAGGCCGAGGACGGCGTCGCCGAGGAACTCCAGCCGCTCGTTCGTCGGCAGGCCGCCGTTCTCGTACGCGAACGAGCGGTGCGTCAGGGCACGCGTGAGGAGCTCGGCGTCCAGCCGGACGCCGAGCGCCTCCTCGAGCGGACCCACCCCCGTGGACGAGAGGGTCAGAGGTCCTTGACCTTGCGACCCTTGTACTCGAGGTACAGCGGCGTGCCGGCCGAGTCGGTGACGACGCGGGCCTGGTGCGGGCGGGCGTACGTCACCTCGCCGCCGGAGACGGTCGTCGTCAGGGTGGTCGGCGTCGCCTTCCACTGCGAGCGCCGCGAACGGGTGTTGCTGCGCGACATCTTCCGCTTCGGGACGGCCACGTCAGGTCTCCTTCATAGGTGCAGCTGCGGTCGTGCATCGGTGGTGATGCGGGTGGTGCTGGTCCTGCGGGTCGTGCTCAGGCCTCGTCGGTCTCGTCACCGTCGGGCGCGTCGTGCGCCTCGGCGGTCGCGAGACCGGCGAGCGCCGCCCACCGGGGGTCGGCGGTCTCGTGCGCGTGCCCGGGGTCGTCCGCGAGCCGTGCCCCGCACTCGGAGCACAGTCCCGGGCAGTCCGGACGGCACACGGGCTGGAACGGCAGTGCGAGCACCACCGCGTCCCGCAGCGCGGGCTCGAGGTCGATGAGCTCGTCCTCGATCTCGCGCAGCTCGTCCTCGTCGTCGTCGTGCGCCCGGCCCGGGTAGACGAACAGCTCCTGGAGGTCCACCTCGAGATCGCTCTCGAGCGGCTCCAGGCACCGCACGCACTCCCCGGCCGCACGCCCGCGTGCCGTTCCCGACACGAGGACCCCCTCCATGACCGCCTCGAGCCGGAGGTCCAGCTCGAGGTCGGAGCCCTGGGGGACGCCGATGACGTCGGTGCCGAGGTCGGACGGGGCCGCGACGACGCGCCGGAGCTTCCGCATGCTCCCCGGGCGGCGCCCCAGCTCCTGGGTGTCCAGGACGAGAGGCGACCGTGGGTCGAGACGGATGACTGGCTCCTTGCGACGGCGACGGACACGACGATCCCGGCCCTGGCGCCACCAGCGACGAGGCCGACTGCCAAGGTTACCCTCGCGGCGCCCCGGCGCCCAAACCAGGCCCCGCGCGGCGTGGCGTCAGCCGCGCGCGAACCGGGCCGTGAGCGCGGCGAGGACGCCGTCGGGCACGAGGCCGGAGACGTCGCCGCCGTGCGAGGCGACCTCCTTGACCAGGCTGCTCGAGACGTGCTCGAAGGCCGGCTCCCCCGGCAGGAAGACGGTCTCCAGGCCCGACAGGTGCCGGTTCATGAGCGCCATGGGCAGCTCGTAGGCGAAGTCGGTCCCGCTGCGCAGGCCCTTGACGACGGCGGCGGCCCCGACGGAGCGGCAGTAGTCGACGAGCAGCCCGCCGGGCGCGACCTCGACGCGCACCCGGTCCAGGCCGGCGACGGCGTCGTGGAGCAGCACGAGCCGCTCGTCGAGGCTGAACAGCCCCCGCTTGGCGGGGTTGACGAGCACCGCGACGACGACGTCGTCGAACAGCGCCGTCGCCCGCCGGACGACGTCGACGTGCCCGTTCGTCACGGGGTCGAAGGAGCCCGGGCACACGCACGTCGTCATGCCCGGCCCCCCTGCGTCGCGCTCATCCGGCGACCGTAGCAGCGGCGATCCACACCGAGGTGTCCCCGTACCGGCGCACGTCGACGCGCTCGAGGCCGTCCGGCCAGCGCGGCTCCGGGGTCCGCGTGCTGCGCTCGACGACGACGAGGGCGTCCTCGGCGAGCCACCCGCCGTCGGCGAGCCGGGCGAGCACCGCCGCGAGCGGGTCGGCGGCGACGGCGTACGGCGGGTCGAGGAGCACGAGGTCGAAGGGCCGGCCGGCCGCCGCCGCGACGTGCCGCTCCGCGGCGGCGACCACGACGCTCACCCGCGGCAGGCCGAGCGCGGCGACGTTCTGCCGGGCGGCGGCGACGGCCTGGTGCGCGGAGTCGACGAGCACCACCTCGGCGGCGCCCCGGCTGGCCGCCTCGAGGCCGAGCGCCCCGGAGCCGCAGTAGAGGTCGAGGACCCGGGCGCCGCGGACGGCGCCGCGGGTGTCGAGCATGCTGAACAGGGCCTCGCGCACGCGCTCGCTCGTCGGGCGGGTCGTCTCCCCCTTGGGGACGACGAGCCGGCGTCCCCCGGCGGTGCCCGACACGATCCTCGTCACGGCGCCGAGTCTGTCACCCGCGGGACGCCGGCCACCCGCAGGACGCCGCCGAGGCGCTCAGGCCCGGTCGAGGTAGGCCTCCTGCTCCTCGCGGACCATCTGCTCGATCGCCAGCGCCAGGGCGGGGTGGCCGGCGAGGTCGGGGTCGTCGGCGACGAGCAGCGTCGCCTCCTGCCGCGCGGTCTCGATGACCTCCTCGTCGCGCAGCACCCGCAGCAGCCGCAGCGAGGACCGGCTGCCGGACTGGGCGGCGCCGAGGACGTCCCCCTCCCGCCGCGCCTCGAGGTCGACCCGGGCCAGCTCGAAGCCGTCCGTCGTCGCGGCGACGGCGTTGAGCCGGCTCACCGAGGGGTGCTCCCCCGGCAGCGGCGTGACGAGCAGGCAGAGCCCCGGCACGCTGCCCCGGCCGACCCGGCCGCGCAGCTGGTGGAGCTGGGAGACCCCGAAGCGGTCGGCGTCGAGGACGCCCATCGTGCTCGCATTCGGCACGTCGACGCCGACCTCGACGACCGTCGTCGCGACGAGCACGTCCACCGCGCCGGCCGCGAAGGCGGCCATGACGGCGTCGCGCTCCTCCGCGGCCATCCGCCCGTGGAGGGCCTCGACGCGCAGGCCGTCGAGCTCGGGCAGGAGCCGGAGCAGCTCGACGGTCTCGAGCACGGTGACGAGCCGGCGCTTGTCGGGGTCGTCGTCGTCGTCGCCGTCGATCCGGGGGCAGACGACGTACGCCTGACGGCCGGCGTCGACCTCCTCGCGGACCCGGCGCCAGGTCCGGTCCATCCACGCCTGGTTGCCGGCCGGGACGACGTGGGTCGTGATCGGCGTCCGGCCGGCGGGCAGCTCGGACAGCGTCGAGGTCTCGAGGTCCCCGAAGACCGTCATGGCGACGGTCCGCGGGATCGGCGTCGCCGTCATGACGAGCAGGTGGGGCGCGGTCCGGCCCTTGCCGCGCAGGGCGTCGCGCTGCTCGACGCCGAACCGGTGCTGCTCGTCGACGACGACGAGGCCGAGGTCGAAGAACGTCACCTTGTCCGACAGCAGGGCGTGCGTGCCGACGACGATCCCGGCGTCGCCGCTGGCGATGGCGAGCATCGCGGCCCGCTTGGCCGCCGTCGGCATCGAGCCGGTGAGCAGGACGACGCGGGTGCCGCGCTCGTCGCCGCCGAGCTGGCCGCCCATGGCGAGCGGGCCGAGCATCTGGGTCATCGAGCGGTGGTGCTGGCCGGCGAGCACCTCGGTCGGGGCGAGGAGCGCGGCCTGGCCGCCGGCGTCGACGACGGTGAGCATCGCGCGCAGCGCGACGACGGTCTTGCCCGAGCCGACCTCGCCCTGCAGGAGGCGGTGCATCGGGTGGGCGGCCCCGAGCTCCTCCCCGAGCTGCGCGCCGACGTCCTGCTGGCCGGCGGTGAGCCGGAACGGCAGCCGGGCGTCGAAGGCCTCGAGCAGGCCGCCGGGGACGGCCCGGCGCGGGACGGCGACGAGCGAGCCGTCCGCCCGGCGGCGGCGGGCGAGGGCGACCTGGAGGACGAAGGCCTCCTCGAACGTCAGCCGGTGCCGGGCCCGGCGGGCGTGCGCCTCGTCGCCCGGCCGGTGGACGGCCACGAGCGCCTCGCGCAGCCCGAGGAGGCCGAGCCGCTCGCGCAGGGCCTCGGGCAGCGGGTCCTGCACCGGTCCGAGGGTGTCCAGGAGCACCCGGACCGCTGCGGCGATCTTGTCCGTCGTCACCTTGGCGGAGGCGGGGTAGATCGGCACGAGGTCGTCGAGGGACCCGACCTTCTCCGGGTCGAGCTCGTCCTGCGCCGACGCGATGATCGCCGGGTGGGACAGCTGGCGCTTGCCGCGGAAGGTGTCGACCGTCCCGGACAGGAGCAGCTCGCGCCCCTCCCTGAGCCGGGACCACATGCCGCCGCGCACGTTGAAGAAGGTGACGTCGAGCTCGGAGCTGCCGTCGGTGACGACGAGCTTGAGCATCGTCCCCCGGCGCGAGCGCATCTCGAGCGTCTGCGCCTTCTTGACGCGGACGAGCACCGAGACCGGCTCGCCCGGCGTGAGGCCCTCGAGCGGGGTCAGCTCGCCCCAGCGCTGGTAGCGGCGCGGGTAGTGCCGCAGCAGGTCGCCGACGGTGTGCAGGTCCATCTCGGCGAGGGCCTTGACCTGCGCCGGCTTGAGGCGCCGGGCGAGGGGTTCGGCGAGCGGGTCGGGGACGGTCGGCACGGCCTCACTCCACCGCGAGCAGGAGGGGGTAGCGGTCCTGGCCGCCGTCGAGCACGGCGACCTCGAGGTCCCGGCGGCGGCGCAGGCGGTCGACGACGGCGTCGGCCGGGGCGCGGTCACCGCCCGCGCCGACGACGAGGGTCACGAGCTCGCCGCCCTGGCTGAGCAGCCGCTCGGCGACCTCGACGGCGACGGCGCACACGTCCGTGCCGACCACCGCGAACTCGCCCTGGACGATGCCGAGCGCGTCGCCCGCCGAGCACGGACCGGCGAGGGTGATGGCGTCGCGGGCGGCGACGGTGACGGCGCCGTCCCGGGCCGCGCCGGCGGCGGCCGACATCTGCGCGACGTCGTCGTCGAACGGCCGGTTCGCGTCGTGCACCGCGGCGGCGGCGAGCCCGGCCCCCTGGGCGCGCGAGGGGACGACGACGACGCGCACGCCGTCGGCGCGG
>JBQGCR010000694.1:0-13120 GCA_052038585.1 Kineosporiaceae bacterium | reverse complement strand
CGCGCTCGCGCTGCTCGCCGGCTGCGGCGGGGAGGGGGCGCGGACGGCGGTGGCCCCGCGCGACCCCGGACCGCACCCCGTCGTCGCCGCGCCGCAGGCGGAGCGGATCGTCGAGGCCGTCGACCGGGCCCAGATCGCCGCGGAGGCCGCGCGCGACGCGTCCCTGCTCGGCGCCCGGGGCGGCCAGCCGTACACGACCATGGCGGCGGCCGGCTTCACGATCTCGAAGAAGCTGCGGCCGACGCAGCAGCCGGCGCGGCGCGGCCCGGTCCGCACGATCCGGACCTACGTGCCGACCCAGGACGGGTGGCCGCGCTTCCTCGTGTCCGTCGGCCAGCTGGAGACCCAGTCGACGCCGACGGTCCGGCTCCTGCGCTCGCCGGACCCCCGTGCGCCGTACGCGCTGAGTGCCGACATGCTCATGTTCCCCGGCGCGGACCTGCCCGCCGGCCCCGGCGTCGAGGTCGTGCCGGTCGTCGCGCCGACCTCGCCGGACGTGCCGATCCCGCCGCGCGAGGTCGTCGCCCGCTACGCCGACGTCCTGACCCGCGGGTCCGCGTCGCAGTGGAGCCGGCTCTTCGCCGACGACGTCCTGCGGCGCCAGCTCGACGAGCGCCTCGCCGGGACGCGGTCCGGCCTGTCGTCGGTCGCGACGGTGACGTCGTCGCACGCGCCCGTGCCCGACTCGGTCGTCGCCGTCGCGCTCGCGGACGGCAGCACGCTCGTCGTCGGCGAGCTCACCCAGACGCTCACCATCACGGTGCGCCCGGGCGCCGGCACGGTCACCGCGACGCCCGACCTCGCGGCGCTCGCGGGCGTCTCGGTGTTCCGTCGCGCCCTGACCCGGACCTCGAGCGAGGTCGTCACCTTCGTCGTCCGGCCGGGCGAGCCGGTGGCCGCGATCGCCGCGCAGCGCGAGGACGTCAAGGTCACCGGGTCGTGAGCCGCCCGCGCGTCCCGAGCACGAGCCGACAGGAGACAATGCCGTCATGAGCCAGCCCCCGCTGCCCCCGCGCCCCGCCCTCGACGTGCGCGGTGCCGTCGACCTCGGTGCCCTCGCCGCCCGCCGCCAGGCGCAGGCCCAGGCGGCCGAGCGCGCGGCGTCGGGGACGCCGGACGCCGCGTCGCCGTTCGTCCGCGACGTCACCGAGGCCGAGTTCGCCGAGGTCGTCCAGCTGTCGACCCAGGTGCCCGTCGTCATCGACTTCTGGGCGACGTGGTGCGGTCCGTGCAAGCAGCTCTCGCCCCTGCTGGAGTCCCTGGCCGCCGAGCTCGACGGGCGCATCCTCCTCGCCAAGGTCGACGTCGACGCGAACCCCCAGCTCGCGCAGGCGTTCCAGGTGCAGTCGGTCCCGTCCGTCTTCGCCGTCCTCAAGGGCCAGCCGGTGCCGCTGTTCCAGGGCGCCCAGCCCGACCAGCAGGTCCGCGCCGTCCTCGCCGAGCTGCTCAAGGTCGCCGAGGCCAACGGCGTCGCCGGTCGCCTCGACGGCGGCCAGGCCCGGGCCGACGGCGAGGCCGAGCCGGAGGAGCCGGCCGAGGAGCCGCTCCCGCCGCTGCACCAGGCCGCCTACGACGCGATCGACGCCGGCGACTACGACGCCGCCGTCGCCGCCTACGAGCAGGCGCTGCTCGAGGCCCCGGCGGACGAGATGGCGCGGGTCGGGCTCGCGCAGGTGCGCCTGCTCCAGCGCACGCAGGACGTCGACGTCACCGCCGCCCGGCAGGCCGCCGCGCAGGCGCCGACCGACGTCGCGGCCCAGGTCCTCGTCGCCGACCTCGACCTGCTCGGCGGGCACGTCGAGGACGCCTTCGCACGGCTCGTCGACACCGTGCGGGTCACGGCGGGCGACGACCGTGACGCCGTCCGCAAGCACCTCGTCGAGCTCTTCGACGTCGTGGGCCCGGAGGACCCGCGCGTCGCCAAGGCCCGGCTGGCGCTGGCGAACGCGCTCTTCTGACGGCCGTCAGCCCTCGCGGGCCAGGACGGTGATCGGCTCGACGAGCCCGACGCTGCGGGCGAAGTTCGCCAGCCGGGCGGTGTGCGACTCGGTGAGCCGCTCGCCCTGACGCACGAGCGTCAGGCCGGTCAGCGTGACGACGTCCTGCTGGAGCACCATGCCCGGCTGCAGCTGGTGACCGCGGACCTGGGTGACGACGCCGCGCGGCTCGAGGTCGCTCGCCGCCTCGAGCAGGGCGTCGGCGACCTCGGCGGGGAAGCCGCCCTCGTCGACGAGCCGGCGGGCGACGACGCGGGGCGCCTCGCCGGCCTCCCAGCCGGTGAGGAACGCCGAGACGGCGGTGAAGACGCCGTGAGCGTCCATCGTCCGCGGCGCCGGCGTCGTCGCGAGCTCGAGCGCCCGCGGCTGCTCCGCCACCCAGCCGGCGACGTCCTCGAGCCGGGGGATGCGCCGCAGCAGGTCGGCGGCGAGCCCCGGGTGGGCGGAGATCATCTCGGTCTCGGCGTCGGTGAGCTCCTTGCCGGCGTCGGCGCGCTCGAGCACCTCCGTGGGCACGGCGATGCAGCCGACCTGGCCGAGCATCGCGGCCAGGCGCAGCTGCCACGCCTGGTCGGCGGGCACGCCGACGACGCCGGCGACGTGGTCGGCCAGGTGCCGGAACCGGCCGGTCCGGCGCAGCCCGACCGGGCTCGCGAGCGACAGCAGCTCGGTGAGGACCTCGACGGCGCCGTTGAGGGTGTCCTCGAGCAGCGTCCGCTCGGCGTTGACGAGGTCGTGCTGGCGGTGCGCGTCGTCGAGCGCCCGCGCGAGGTCGTCGGTGTCGCACGGCTTGGTGAGGAAGCGGAAGAGGCTGCCGTTGTTGACCGCCGAGATCGTCGACACGAGGTCGGCCTGCCCGGAGAGGATCATGCAGACGGCGTCCGGCTCGGCCTCGTGCGCCCGGCGCAGGAACTCCGCGCCGTTCATCGCCGGCATCATCATGTCCGAGACGACGACGGGGAACGGCTCGCCCGCCGCGCGCGCCGCCGCGAGGACCTCGAGCCCCTCGGCCCCCGAGCTCGCCGTCGTCACCGCGAACCGGCCGCGCAAGGTGCGGCGGAACGCGTCGAGGATCCTCGGCTCGTCGTCCACCATGAGGACCCGTCGTGCCATGCGATCTCCACCTCTCGCCCGGGCGGCGCCCGGGATGGTTCGTTGCGGCGCGTCCGTCGGAGGCGTCGGGATGTGTGTCGGCAGGGCCGGGCTCAGGCGTGAGCGCCGACGCCCGCCTGCTCGGGTGCCGCCGGCGACTCCTCGGGCGGGGCCGGGCGCCCGAGGTGGAAGCCCTGCCCGAGCCCGACGCCGAGCTCGCGCAGCGCCTCGAGCTCCTCGGCGGTCTCGATGCCCTCGGCGATGACCGTGGCGCCGTGCTCGCCGGCGAAGGCGAGCAGCGTCCGGACGACGGCGCGCCGGGCGGCGTCGTCCGGCAGCCGGGCGATGGTCGACCGGCCCACCCGGACGAAGGCCGGCGCCGCCTCGGCGAGGCGGGACAGGCCCTCGTAGCCGGAGCCGGCGTCGTCGACGGCGACCATGACCTCGCGCGGCAGCCCGGCGAGGACGGCGGGGTCCGTGCCGTCGGCGACGTCGACGACGACGGGCCGGGGGGCCCCGTCGAGCGCGAGGCGCAGGTCGTCGGGGCGGGCGAGCAGCTCGGGGGAGACGTTGACCGACAGCCACCGCCCCTCCGGCAGCCGGCGGCTCGCGGCGAGCGCGGCCCGCAGGAGCGCGACGTCGAGGTCGATGCCCAGGCCCTGCTCGCGCGCGGCGGTGAGGTTGCCCTGCGGGGACCGCCCGTCGGCGAAGCGGGTCAGCGCCTCGTAGCCGACCGGCTCGCCGGACGCGAGGTCGACGACCGGCTGGAAGACCGTGAAGAAGGTGAACTGCCCGAGGCTGCCGGAGCGGGGGACCGGCACGGTCCAGGCGCGGGCGTGGCCGGGCTGCTGCTCGCCGTCGGCGTGCCGGTCGCCGTGGCTCTGGACGACGACCTTCGGGGCGCCGCCGTCTGGGCCCCGGTAGGCGAGGACGGAGGTCCACTCCCCGACGGGCGCGCCGGGCGTCGCCGCCGCGAGCGCCGGGGCCGGGGCGGGCACGGACGCCGGCTCCGCGGCCGCCGGCCGCGGCGCGGCGACCGGCCGCCACAGCCAGGCGTGCAGGTGGGTCAGGAGGTCGACGAGGGTGTTCCACGGGCCGACGAAGGCGAGCATCGCGTAGGTGGCCAGGGTCGCGTTCGTCGCGGCGAAGGCGAGGTTGACCCAGCGGTGCAGCTCGACGTCGCGCCAGGCCGTCCACACCGACAGCGCGATGACGAGCCACGGGGCGACGAGGAACCACACCGGCGCCGTCGTCCGGTCCCGGACCTTCGGCGTGCGCCGGAAGGCGCTCTTGACGCCCGTGACGAGCTGGAGCATCGAGGCCCACGTGCCGGAGAGGTTGACCGGCAGGAGGATGAGGTTGAAGCCGTAGATCCGCAGGATGTCCAGCCGCCGGTAGCCGCACGCGCGCAGGTCGGTGCTCATCGCGACGAAGTACGGCACGCTGACGAGCACGAGCACCGGGTTGAGCAGGGCGGCGTTGAAGGGGTACGCCATCATGACGAGCAGCGCGACGGAGCTCCAGAAGATCGAGGCCATGTAGTTGACCCGCAGGAAGAGCTCGCCGAAGCGGTTGGTCTCGCCGCGTGCGCGCCGTGCCGCGACCTGCCGGCGCAGCTTGGACAGGATGAGCAGGCCGCCGTTGGCCCAGCGCTGGCGCTGGATGCACAGCGAGCCGAAGTCCGGCGGGGTCGCGCTGTAGGCGAGCCGCTCGGGGTAGTTGAGCAGGCCCCAGCCCTGGATGCCGAGGTCGATCGTCGACTCGGTGTCCTCGATGACCGTGCGGTCCTGGATGTAGCGGCGGATCTGCCAGTCGCCCTCGTAGTCGACCTCCATGATGTCGTCGAGGGCGCGCTTGCGGAGCACGGCGTTCGCGCCGACCCAGAACGTCGCGTCGTAGTGCGTCATGCCCTGGTGGACGATGTGCTGGACGTCGGTCGTCGCGCCCGAGATCCGTTCCAGCCGTGAGGAGCTGCCCGGGTAGGCGCTGTACGGGGTCTGCACGACGCCGGTCCGCGCGTGGGCGCCCTGCTCGAGCAGGTGGACCATCCGCTGGGCGTACTCGGGCAGGAGCATGCTGTCGGCGTCGAGGGTGAGGACGTAGTCCGGCTCGGGGACGACGAGGTCGGCGACGGCCGGCCCGCACGGCACGAGGGTGAGCCCGAGCGGGGTCGCGACCTCCTGGTAGGCGCCGCCCATGAGGCCGATGTAGCTGTTGAGGTTCATCGCCTTGTTCGGCTCGCTCGACAGCGACACGTACCGCTTGCGCTCGAACGTGCTCACCTCGACCTCGAAGACGGAGGTGAGCCGGGCGGCCAGCTGCCGCAGGCGGTCCGACGCGGGCACGGAGCCGGCGCGCACGCACGCGTGGAGCTCGGCGCCGGAGGCCTCGAGGTCCGCGGCGAGGGCCTCGACGACGTGCTCGGCGAAGAAGTCGTCGGTGTGGTCGACCCGCTCGTGCCGGGCGGCGAGCCCGCGCAGCCACGCGACGGCGTCGTCGTAGCGGGCCGCGAGCGCGCGCACGTCGTCGGCGGCCGCGGGGCGGCCGGACAGCAGCAGGCGCTCGACGTCGTCCGCCGTGGCGCGCATCCGCGCCGCCGGCGCCGCGAGCTCGGACATGACCCGGCCGGGCAGCGCCCGGGCCGAGGCGAGCAGCTCGGCCGCGTGCCGGGACCGCGGCACCGGCGGGTCGTCGACGAGGACGACGACGCGCAGCCCCGGGTACTCCTGCAGCGCGGCGGTCAGGACGGTCGTGCGGATGACCCGCTCGTCCTCCTGGTAGCTCGGGATGAGGACCGTCAGACCCGGTGCACCCGTGGCGAACAGCTCCTCGAGCGCGACCCGCGGCGCGCGCCGGTACGCCCGGCTGCGGGAGAAGTAGCCCAGGCGGGTGATGAGGTACGCGGTCGCCGACGCCGAGAGCGCGGTGACGACGAGCAGGTAGACGAGCGCCTCGAGCACGAGGCGGGCGGAGTCGGCCTTGCCCTCGACGAACTGCTGCTCGACGGTCCACACGACGTAGACGGCCCACGCGCCGATCGTCGCGACGATGGCCAGCCGGCCGGACGCGAGCCGGCGCTCGGGGACCGGGGCGGGGACGGCGGGCAGGGGGGCGCGACGACGGCGTCCGGACCAGGTCATGACCTCCCATCGGCCGGTCACCCACCGCGCTCAAGCGGTCCGCCTCAGGTCCACGAGGGCGCGCGCCGATGGGAGGACGGGGCCACGGGTCCGCCCGTGCCCCCGGCACGTCCCCCCGTCCCTGCCGATCGACCGTCCCGCCGGGAGCCGCACCCATGTCCGACGTCGCCGAACGTCCCGCCCTCCTGCCGGCGGACGCCGACCCCTGGCCGCCCGAGCCCCGGCTGCGCCTGTCGTGGACGCGCCTGCTCGTGCTCGTCGGCGTCGTCGGCGGCCTCGTCGCGGGCGGCGCGTGGGCCGTCCGGCGCGAGGAGGCGCCCGCGACGGCGGTCGCGAAGTCGTGGGGCGTGCCGTACGTCGACGTCACCCTCACCCCGGCCTACCCGTTCCAGGACCCGACGTCGAACCCCGCCCGCAGCGTCGCGCTGGCCTTCGTCGTCGCCGACCGGGACGAGCCGTGCACCCCGAGCTGGGGCGCCGCCTACACCCTCGACGAGGCCGCGCGCACCCTCGAGCTCGACCGCCGGATCGCCCAGCTGCGGTCCGTCGGAGGCGATCTCGTCCTCTCCGTCGGCGGGCAGGCGAACACCGAGCTCGCCGTCGCGTGCACCGACGCCGACGACCTCGCCGCCGCCTACCGCACCGTCGTCGACCGGTACGACGTCGACGAGCTCGACGTCGACGTCGAGGGCGCGGCCCTGGCCGACGACGCCGCGACGGACCGCCGGGCGGCCGCGCTCGCGGCCGTGCAGGAGAGCCGGGCGTCCTCGGGGACGCCGCTGTCGGTCTGGCTCACCCTGCCGGTGACGCCGGCCGGGCTCACCGCGGAGGGCGAGCGGGTCGTCGAGCGGACGATCGCCGGCGGCGTCGAGCTGCGCGGCGTCAACGTCCTGACGATGGACTACGGCGGCAGCAAGGACGGCGTCGGCACGGGCCGCCAGATGCTCGCCCTCGCGCGGTCCGCGGTCGAGGCCGCCGCCGGCCAGCTGCGGGCCGTCTACGCCCGCCAGGGCGTCACCCTCACGCAGGCGCAGGCCTACGCCCACCTCGGGGCCACCCCGATGATCGGCCAGAACGACGTCCAGGACGAGGTCTTCACCCTCGAGGACGCCCAGGGCCTGGCGGCGTGGGCGGCCGAGGAGGGGCTCGGGCGGCTGTCGATGTGGTCGATCAACCGCGACGCACCCTGCGGTCCGGCGTTCGCCGACGTCGTCGTCCACTCGAACACGTGCAGCGGCGTCGACGCGCCGCCGCTGGCGTTCTCCCGCGTGCTCGCCGGCCTGCCCGGCCGGGCGCCGTCGGCCCCGCGGACGCGCTCGATCGTCGTCCCGGACGCCCCGCTCGAGCCGGACGACCCGGCGACGAGCCCCTACCCGGTGTGGCGGCCGGACGCGCAGTACCCCGAGCGCTACAAGGTGGTCCGGCTCGGGCAGGTCTACCAGGCCCGGTGGTACACCCAGGGGTTCGACCCCGCGGCGCCGGCGACGAGCGACGTGCAGAACCCGTGGACGCACGTCGGACCGGTCGTGCGCACCGACCGCGCGCCGCAGCCGGTGCCCACGGTCGCGGGCGTCACGCAGACGTGGCTGCCGTCGGTGCAGTACCGCGCCGGGCAGCGCGTGCTCTTCGAGGGGCTGCCGTACGAGGCGCGCTGGGTGACGCAGGGGGACGCGCCGCAGACCCTCTACCCGGTGGACGTCGACTCGCCGTGGACGCCGCTGTTCACCATCCCGGGTGAACCCGCGACCCCCTGATCGCCGCATCAAGGCGGGCGTGGCGACGGTCGAGACAGACAGGGCGCGGCGGCCTGGAGACCACCGGACGCCTCGGCAGAGAGCCAGGAGGAGGCCCATGCCCGACACCGACCACCCCCGTGGTGCCGGCGGCGGTGACGTGCCGCAGGCGTGGACCGTGCCGCTCGCGGCCGTCGACGGGTCGTGCTTCGTCGCCGGCCCGGACGGCCGGATCCGCTGGGTCAACGCCTCGTTCCTGCGCACGACCGGCTACCCCCCGGACGCCTGCCTGGGCGTGCTGCGCAGCGAGCTCATCACCGGCCCGTTCACGCGGACGGCCGACTTCGAGCGGCTGCACGCCGAGCTCGCGGGCGGGGCGGGCACCCGGGCGCAGTTCGTCACGCGCACCGCGGACGGCCGACCGTACTGGGTCGAGCTCGACGTCCGGCCGGTCGTCGAGGACGGCGTGGTCGTCGCGCAGGTCGGCATCGAGTGGGACGTCACGGCCCGCCGCCAGGCCGAGGAGCGGGCGCGCCAGGCGCTCGTGCGCGCCGAGTCGCTCGCCGTCGCCCTGCGGCACGAGAAGCGGCTGCTCACCGGCGTCCTGTCGACCATCCCGCACGTCGTGTGGTGGAAGAGCGAGGAGCTGCGGTACGTCGGCTGCAACCCCGCCTACCTCGCGCTGCGCGGGCTGCGCAGCCCCGCCGACGTCGTCGGCCGGCTCGAGGGCCAGCTCGACTGCGACGACGACCTCGGCACCCAGCTCGCGCTCATGGAGCGCACGGTCCTCGAGCACGGCGAGCCCGTCGTCGACGCGACCATCCGCTCGCGCTCGCCGCAGGGCGACGTCCGAAGCTTCCTCGTGAGCGTCCTGCCGCAGGACGGCGGCGGCGTCATCGGCGTCGGCACCGACATCACCCGGGTCACCGAGCTCGAGCGCCAGCTCGCCCAGGCGACCCGGCTGGAGTCGATCGGCCAGCTCGCCGCCGGCATCGCGCACGAGATCAACACGCCCGTCCAGTACGTCTCGGACAACACCCGCTTCCTGCGCGACGCCTTCACCGACGTGCTCGACGGGCTGCGCGAGATCGCCGCGCTCGCGGACGGCCCGCCGTCCGGCGACGGGACGGACGACGACGACCCGCGGGCCCGCCTGCGCGAGGTCCTCGCCGGCCTCGACCTCGACTTCGTCGCCGACGAGGTGCCGTCCGCGCTCGGGCAGTCCCTCGAAGGGCTCGAGCGCGTCGCCCAGATCGTCCGGGCGATGAAGGACTTCTCCCACCCCGGCACCGGCCGGGTCGACACCGACCTCAACCGGGTCGTCGAGTCGACCGTCCAGGTCTCGCGCAACGAGTGGAAGTACCTGGCCACCCTCGAGCTCGACCTCGCGCCGGACGTCGGTCTCGTGCCGTGCTTCGAGGGCGAGCTCAAGCAGGTCGTCCTCAACATCGTCGTCAACGCCGCGCAGTCCATCGAGGAGCGGCGCCGCGCCGAGGGCACCGAGGCCCTGGGCCGGATCACGGTCGCGACCCGGCGCAGCGGCGGGCAGGCGCTCATCGTCATCACCGACGACGGCGTCGGCATGGACGAGGAGGTCCAGCGGCGGGCCTTCGACCCGTTCTTCACCACCAAGGAGCTCGGCCAGGGGACCGGCCAGGGTCTCTCGCTCGCGCACAGCACGGTGGTGTCCAAGCACGGCGGGCGCATCGACGTCCGCTCGGCCCCCGGCGAGGGGGCGACGTTCACCGTCGCCCTGCCGCTCGACGTGGCGGTCGGCGTCCCGGAGGTCTCGCGATGAACGCGCCCGTCCCCGCCCCCGCCGTCTCGCCGGAGACGCTGCGCCGCAGGCGGATCCTCTTCGTCGACGACGAGCCGAACCTGCTCGCCGGCCTGCGCCGGATGCTGCGCGCGCGGCGCGACGTGTGGGACATGGAGTTCGCCGAGGGCGGCGAGCAGGCCCTCGCCGTGCTCGCCGAGCGGCCGGCCGACCTCGTCGTCTCCGACATGCGGATGCCGGGGATGGACGGCGCGCAGCTGCTCGCGGAGGTCCGACGCCGTTCCCCGGCGACGTCCCGGATGATCCTGTCCGGCCACGCCGACCGGGCGTCGATCATCTCCGCCATCGGCCCGACGCAGCAGTACCTCGCCAAGCCGTGCGAGGTCGACGTCCTCGTCGCCGCGCTCGAGCGGGTGCTCGCCGTCCGCGAGATCGTCGTCGACGAGCGGCTGCGTCGCCTCCTCGGCGACGTCGAGTCGCTGCCGAAGCCGTCGTCGGTCTTCGAGGACCTCGTCGCGCTCGCCGCCGACCCGGACTGCCGGATCGAGGACGTCGTCCGCGTCATCGAGTCCGACCTGTCGTCGAGCGCCGAGGTGCTCCGCCTCGTGAACTCCGCGTTCTTCGGGCTGCCGACGCGCGTCGACACGGTGGCCCGCGCCGTCAACCTCCTCGGGCTCGACCTCATCCAGGCGCTCGCCGCGGCAGGTGCCGTCTTCGCCGCCGGCGGGCCGCCGCCCGCGGGGCTCGACCCGCGCCGGATGCTCGACCGCGGCCTCGTCACCGCGACCGTCGCGCGGCGCCTGGCCGTCGCCGAGGGCTGGACCGTCGAGGCGGTCGGGGACGTCTTCCTCGCCGGCCTCCTGCACGACATCGGCCTGCTCGTGCTCGCCGCGGGCAACCCCGCCGCGTGGGACGTCCTGCGCGCGGGGGAGCCGGGCGACGTGTGGGCGGCCGCCGAGCGGCAGACCGAGGTCTTCGGCTGCTCGGCGACCGAGGCGAGCGCCTACCTGCTCGGGCTGTGGGGCTTCCCGGAGGGCGTCGTCAACGCCGTCGCCGACCAGCCGACGTCGAGCGTCGACGCCTCCGCCGCCCCGGCCAGCCAGCTGCTCACCGTCGCCCGGCGCTGGGCCGCCGACCCCGGCGACCGGGTCGACCCGATGCCCGGCGGCTGGCTCACCGCCGACCGCCTCGACGCCTGGCGCGCAGCGCTCCCCGCGCCCCTCCCCGCCTGATCACGGGGTGAGGGGGAGCTCCACGCGGAAGGTCGTGCCCTCGCCGGGGACGGTCGTGAACGAGATCCGGCCGTCGTGCCGGCCGGTGACGATCGAGTGGCAGACGCTCAGGCCCTGACCCGTGCCGCGGCCGACCTCCTTCGTCGTGAAGAACGGGTCGAAGATCCGCGGCCGGACGTGCTCGGGGATGCCGCTGCCGGAGTCGGCGACGGTGACGACGGCGCGGCCGTCCTCGACCGCCGTCGTCACCCGGATCCGGCCCTTGCCGACGCCGCCCTCGGCGCGGACCCGGTCGGCGATGGCGTGGGCGGCGTTGACGACGAGGTTGAGCACGACCTGGTTGATCTCGCCGGCGATGCACGGCACGGGCGGCAGGTCCGCCGCGAGGTCGGTCTCGAGGTCGGCGCAGTGCCGGTACTCGTTGCGGGCCACGACGAGGGTCGTCTCGATGCACCGGTTGAGGTCGACGGGGCGCTTCTCGCCGGAGTCGGTGTGCGCGAACTCCTTCATGGCGCGGACGATCTGGGTGACCCGCTCCGTGCCGTCGAGCGACTCGCGGATCGCCCGCGGGCCCTCCTCCATGAGGAAGTCGACGTCGGCGTCGGCGGCCGCCCGGCGCGCCAGCTCGAGGAGCTCCAGGGCGTGCTGCGGGTCGCGGGCGTCGGAGAGCCGGCCGAACGCGGACATCGCCGTCTCGACGTCGCGGAACGCGTCGGCGAGGAAGCGCAGGTTGTCCCCGACGAACTGCACGGGCGTGTTGATCTCGTGGGCGATGCCCGACGCGAGCTGGCCGACGGCCTCGAGCTTGTGCGCGAGCCGCAGGTCGGCCTCCATGCGCTGCCGCTCGGCGACGGCCGCCTCGACGCGGCGCTCCAGGTCGCGGTTCACCTCGGCGAGCTGCCCGGCGAGCGCCTGCGCCTCGGCGAGGCTCGTCTCCCGCGAGCGCAGGGCGAGCAGGAAGTCCGAGACGCTGTCGTGCACCGGGAAGTCGGCGATCTTCAGGCCGTGCCGGGTGACCTCGGACAGGTCGCGGACGACGGGGGACCCCACGAGGAGCAGGTGCTCCCCGCCGTCGGCGAGCAGGAGCTGCCCCTTGACGGTGAGCTCGCCGCCGAGCGCCTCGAGGAGCACGAGGCCGCCCTGCGCGCGGGTCGCCGCGACGAGGTCGGCGACCGTGGGGACGCCGGGACTAAGGTGCGGACGCCGGACGGCGAAGAGCTCGGGCAGCCCGACCCCCTCGGCCAGGCCCGGCACGAGCCGGCCCGCGGCCGGGCCCCACGAGAGGGCGGCCAGACGGGTGTCCCAGACGACGTGGAAGGGGGACAGGTCCGCGAGCGCCGCGGCGTCCAGGGCGACGCTCACGCCGCCTCCTCGCCGGGTGCGGGCGCGGCGGCGAGGTCGGCGTAGACGAGCCGGAGCTCGTCGTGGTCGGCCCCGTCGGCGCGCCGGCGCAGGACCGTCGTCGTCACGTCACGGCCCAGCCGCCGGGCGGCACCGCGCATGAGGCCCTCGACGAACGGCAGCAGGCCGTCGCGCTCGGAGCGGTAGTGGACGACGAGCGAGCCCTCGTCGACGTCGCTGACCCACAGGCTCGGCGGGCGCAGCAGCGGGAAGGTCATCCGCAGCCGGTCGTGCATCTGGTCGAGGTCGCGGACGAACGACGGCAGGTCGTCACCCATCATGGCGAGCAGCTCGCCGTACCCCTGCTCGGCCGAGTAGAGGATCCAGAACTCGCCGAAGGCGCCGAGCACGGCCTCGGCCGGCAGCTCGAGCTCGGCCGACGCCGCGGCGACGAGCGCGTACGTCAGCTCGTCGGGGTAGGGGCTCATCGCGACGAACGCCCCGACGTCCACCCCCGCCGCCGTCCGGACCCGCTCCCACGCCTGCGCCCCGAAGCGCTGGGTGAGCAGGTCTTCCACCGCCCGGTTCACCAGCCCGTACATCGCGACCCCCCTCCGCAGGCGCCCGCTGCGCCTGGGGAGGTGATCGGCGGCTCGCCGCGCGGTGCTGAGGCCGGCCGGGCACGCTCACCCCGCGGTGGGGCCGCTCACCCGCCCGGACCAGTCCTGGCGGGTGGCGCCGGTCCGGTCAGGCGTCGGTCGCCGGGGTCAGCCAGACGTCCCCGAGCGGCGGCACGAGCAGCGCGGCG
>JBQGCR010000693.1:0-5526 GCA_052038585.1 Kineosporiaceae bacterium | reverse complement strand
CGCCGGCGGCCGACCCCGCGCCGACCGACGGCGGCGACCCCGGGGTGCCCACGACCCAGGACGACGTCGTCGTCGAGGGTCTCGAGGGCGCGACGCGCACCGCCGTCCTCGACGAGGTGCGCACCGGCGCCCACGAGGGCTACGACCGGGTCGTGCTCCAGCTCGACGGCCCGGTGAGCGGCTACGTCGTGCGCTACGTCGACGAGCTCACCGCGGACCCCGAGGGCGGCCCGGTCGAGCACGGCGGCGACGCGGCGCTCCAGGTGGTCCTCATGGGCGCCACGCTCGACACCGCCTTCCAGGGCGACACCCGCCGCTACGAGGGCCCCGCGACGCTCGACGCCGGGCTCGGCGCGGTCAAGGACGTCGTCCAGGCCGGGGACTTCGAGGCGACGCTCAGCCTCGGCATCGGCGTCGCCCGCCGCGCGCCGTTCTCCGTGCAGTACCTCGAGGACCCCGCGCGCCTGGTCGTCGACGTCGCGAGCTGACGGTCACCCGGCCAGGACCCGCCCCGGGTGGGCCCGGCGCAGCGTCATGAGCCCGCCGGACAGCGTCGCGACGTCGTCGAACCCGTTCTGCGCGAGGACCCGGTAGGCGAGGTAGCTCCGGAAGCCCGACGCGCAGTGGACCCGCACGGGCCGGCCCGCGGGCACCTCGGCGAGGCGCTTGCGCAGCTCGGTGTGCGGGACGTTGACCGCCCCGGGCAGGTGCCCGGCCGCGAACTCCGCCTCGCTGCGGACGTCGAGGAGCACCGCGTCGGCGGGCAGCGCGTCGAGGTCGGCGGCGTGCCAGAGCCGGACCGTCCCGTCGAGCACGTTCTCCCCGACCATGCCGGCGAGGTTGACCGGGTCCTTGGCCGAGCCGAACGGCGGGGCGTAGGCGAGCTCGAGGTCGGCGAGGTCGCGCACGCCCATCCCGGCGCGGATCGCCGTGGCGAGCACGTCGACCCGCTTGTCGACGCCCTCGCCGCCCGTGGCCTGCGCGCCGAGCAGCCGGCCGTCGGGGGCGAAGAGCACCTTGAGGTGCAGGGGCTGCGCGCCGGGGAAGTAGCCGGCGTGGTGGTTCGGGTGCAGGTGGACGGCGTGGAAGGGCGTCCCCGCCGCGCGCAGCGCCTTCTCGCTGCGGCCGGTGGCCGCGGCGACGGTGTCGAAGACGCGCACGATCGCCGTGCCGAGAACCGGTGCGCGGGACCCGGTCCGGCCGAAGAGGTGGTCCGCGGCGTCACGGCCCTGCCGGTTCGCGGGCCCGGCGAGCGGCACGAGCGCCGGCTGCCCCGTCACCGCGTCGACCACCTGCACGCTGTCACCCACGGCGTACACGCCCGGCGCGCTCGTCCTCAGGTGCTCGTCGACGACGACGGCGCCGCGCGCGTCGAGGGCCAGGCCGGCCTCCCGCGCGAGCCGCGTCTCGGGCTTGACGCCGACGGCGAGGACGACGACGTCGGCCGGCACCCGCCCGCCGTCGGACAGCTCGACCTCGACGCCGTCCGCCACCGGGTGGACGGCGGTGAGCCCGGTGCCCGTGCGCACGTCGACGCCGCCCCGCCGCAGCGCCTCCTCGACCTCGGCGGCCATCTCCGGGTCGAGCGGGGCGAGCACCTGGTCGGCGAGCTCGACGACCGTCACCGCGAGCCCGCGGTGGACGAAGGCCTCGGCGACCTCGAGGCCGATGAAGCCGGCGCCGACGACGACGGCGCGGCGGGCGCCGCCGGCGAGCAGGCGCTGCAGCTCGTCGACGTCGGGGACGCTGCGCAGCGTGCGGACCTGCGGCGACGACACACCCGGCACGTCCGGGACGACCGGCGCCGCACCGGTCGCGAGCACGAGCGCGTCGTACGGCTCGTCGTACTCGGTGCCGGTGCGGCGGTCGCGCACCCGGACCGACCGGGACGCCGGGTCGACCGCGAGCACCTCGTGCCCGGTCCGCACGTCGAGGTCGAGGGAGGCCGCGAGGGACTCCGGGGTGTGCAGGAGCAGCGCCTCGCGCTCGGGGATCTCGCCGCCCAGGTGGTACGGCAGGCCGCAGTTGGCGAACGAGACGTAGGGGTCCCGCTCGAGGACGACGATCTCGGCGTCCTCCGCCAGCCGTCGCGCCCGCGCCGCGAAGCTCATCCCGCCGGCGACCCCGCCGACCACGACCACCTTCATGACCCGCTCCTCTCGTCGTGCTCCGACTATACCCCCAGGGGTACAGGACGAGAGTCCCCGTGGGTCAGCCGTCGAGCACCTCGTCGAGGCGCTCGTAGCCCTCCCGGATGCCGTGCTCCATGCCGCTGGCGACCATCTGGTCCCGCATCTCGAAGGACTCGCCGAGGCTCGTGGCCACCAGGCGGCTGCGGCCGTCGCCGAGGTCGGTGAAGACGAGCCGCTCCAGCGCGACGGCGTCCGGGAAGCCCTCGAAGGCGAAGGTCTGGACGATGACCTCGCCGTCGCGGACCTCGTGGAAGGTCCCGTGGAAGCGGTAGGCCTCGTCCCCGCGCCGGTGGGTGTACCGGTACTCGCCGCCGCTGCGGCAGTCCCAGGTGTCGACGGTCATCTCCAGGTCGCGGGGGCCGAGCCAGCGGCAGACGAGGCCGGGGTCGACGTGCGCGCGGAAGACCTTGGCGGGCGGGGCGTCGAACTCCCGGGTGATCCGCACGAGCGGCACGCGGTCGTCGAGCTCGATCGTCGTCCCGGGGTGGGTGGTGCGCTGCGTCGTCGTCATCGTCGTTCCTCCGCGTCGTCGGGCAGGTCCGCCAGGACGGCGTCCAGGCGGCGGTAGCGCTCCTCGGCCCGCTGCCGGTAGCGCTCGATCCACGTCGTCATGAGGTCGAACACCCGGGCCTCCAGGTGGACCGGCTTGCGCTGGGCCTGCCGGCCCCGGGTGACGAGCCCGGCGTCCTCGAGCACCCGCAGGTGCTTCGCGACCGCCTGCACGCTCACCGGGTAGCCCACGGCGAGCTCGGTGAGCGTCGCGTCGCCCTCGGCGAGCCGGGCGACGAGGTCGCGCCGGGTGGGGTCCGCCAGGGCGGCGAACACCCGGGAGAGGTCGTCGGTCATGCGACCTCCTTTCTCAACCGGACGGTTGAAATGCTCGTCCCGACGACGACGTGTTGTCAACCCCCTGGTTGAGAATGCTCGCCAGGCGGTCCCGACCGGCCGCGGGTACCGTCCGTCCATGACGACGATCGCCGCCGTCCGCGGCGTCGTGGGGGACCACACCCACGACCAGGCGGACATCACCCGCGTGCTCGGCGACGTCGTCCTCGGGGACGCCGCGCCGGAACGGCGCGCCCTGCTCGACCGCGTGCACGGGTCCGCCGGGGTGCGGACCCGGCACCTCGCGCTGCCGCTGGACGCCTACGCCGACCTCGGCGGGTTCCAGCAGTCGAACGACGTCTTCATCGACGTCGGCGTCACCCTGGCCGAGCGCGCGATCCGCGAGGCGCTCGACGCCGCCGGGCTCGCGCCGTCCGACGTCGACCTCGTCATGTCCGTCTCCGTGACCGGCGTCGCCGCGCCGAGCCTCGACGCCCGGCTCGTGCCGCGGCTCGGCCTGCGCCCCGACGTGCGCCGCGTCCCGGTCTTCGGGCTCGGCTGCGTCGCGGGGGCGGCCGGCGTCGCCCGGGTGCACGACCTGCTCCGCGGCGACCCGGACGGCGTCGCCGTGCTCGTCGCCGTCGAGCTGTGCTCGCTGACCCTGCAGAAGGACGACACGTCGACGGCGAACCTCGTGGCCTCGGGGCTGTTCGGGGACGGCGCGGCCGCCGTCGTCTGCGTCGGCGAGCGACGTGCCGCGGCGATGGGGCTGGACGGGCCCGGCACCCCGCAGGTCGTCGCGACCCGCAGCCGCTTCTACCCCGACACCGAGCGGGTCATGGGCTGGGACGTCGGCGGCTCGGGGTTCCGGATCGTCCTCGCGGCGACGGTCGCCGACGTCGTCGAGAAGTACCTCGGCGACGACGTCGACGGCTTCCTCGCCGACCACGGGCTGACGACGGCCGACGTCGACACGTGGGTCGCCCACCCGGGCGGCCCCAAGGTCATCGACGCGATCGTCCGGGCCCTGGACCTGCACCCGGACGCGCTCGACGTCACGCGCCGCTCGCTGGCCGCGGTCGGCAACCTCTCCTCCGCCTCGGTGCTCCACGTGCTCGCGGACACCCTCGCCGAGGGCCGGCCGACGCCCGGCACGCCGGGCGTGCTCATGGCGCTCGGCCCGGGGTTCTGCGCCGAGCTGGTCCTCCTGCGCTGGTAGGGCGAGGATGATCGCATGAGCCTCTCGGTCGGCCTCTACCTCGCCCTCGTCGCCGCCGTCGTCGTCGCCCGGTTCGTCGAGCTCGGGGTCGCCCAGCGGCACCTCGCGTGGGCCCGCGAGCGCGGCGGGGTCGAGCACGGCGCCGGTCACTACCCGGTCATGGTCGTGCTCCACACGCTCCTGCTCGTCGGCTGCGTCGTCGAGGTGCTCGTCGCCGACCGGCCGTTCGTCCCGTGGCTCGGCTGGACGATGCTCGCGCTGCTCGTCGCCGCCCACGTGCTGCGGTGGTGGTGCATCCGCAGCCTGGGCCACCAGTGGAACACCCGCGTCGTGATCGTCCCCGGCCTCCCGCTGCAGTCCGGCGGGCCGTACCGGTGGCTGCGGCACCCGAACTACGTCGCCGTCGTCGCCGAGGGCGTCGCGCTGCCGCTCGTCCACACGAACTGGGTGACGGCGCTGGCGTTCACGGTGGCGAACCTGGTCCTGCTGCGCGTGCGGATCCGGGTCGAGGAGGCCGCGCTCGCGACCGCTCCGCCGGCCGGGACCCGGTCGGGCGAGCCCGCGGAGCGCTGACGTGCACGACCTCCTCGTCGTCGGCGGCGGCCCGGTCGGGCTCGTCACCGCCGTCGAGGCGGCGCGCCGCGGGATGGACGTCGCGCTCCTCGAGCCGCGGGCGACCCCGCTCGACAAGGCGTGCGGCGAGGGGCTCATGCCGGGCGCGGTGGCGACGCTGGCCGGCCTCGGCGTGCGGCCGGCGGGGCGTCCCTTCGCCGGGATCGCCTACAGCGACGGAGCCGGACGGCGCGCGCAGGCCCGGTTCTCCGGCGGCCCCGGCCTCGGCGTGCGCCGCACCGCGCTGTCGTCCGCGCTGTCGGACCGGGCGTCGGCGCTCGGCGTCAAGCGGGTCGACGTCCGGGCCGGGGCGGTCGAGCAGGGGGACGGGTGGGTGTCCGCGGCGGGGCTGCGGGCGCGCTGGCTCGTCGCGGCGGACGGCCTGCACTCCGGCGTCCGGCGCGGGCTCGGCCTGGACCGGCCGGTGCGGTCCCGCCCGCGCTACGGGCTGCGCCGCCACTACGCCGTCGCCCCGTGGTCGGACCTCGTCGCGGTCCACTGGGCCGGCGACTGCGAGGCTTACGTGACGCCGGTGGCCGACGACGTCGTCGGCGTCGCCGTCCTCTGCCCGGGCGGCGCGCCGTTCGACCGGTGGCTCGACCGGTTCCCCGTGCTGCGCGACCGGCTCGCGGGGGCACCGCCCGCGAGCGCCGTCCGTGGGGCGGGGCCCTTGCGCCG
>JBQGCR010000692.1:0-5028 GCA_052038585.1 Kineosporiaceae bacterium | reverse complement strand
CCGACCGGTCGGCCCACTCGGCCGCGTCCCGCGCCGAGGGGCACGCCGAGGCCGTCGTCCGCGCGGCGGCCCGGCGCCTGGAGTCGGCCCCGCCGGCCCCGCCGTCGCTGAGCCGGCGCAGCGTCGTCGTCAGCGTCCTGGCCATGCTCGGCATCCTCGCCGCGGTGCTCCTCCCGGCGGTGACCGGCGGGGACGACGCCCGCCCGTCGGGGACGGTCGTCCAGCACAGCCGGGACACCACCGGCTGGGACCCGTGGGTCGACCCGTTCGCCGGGACCCCCGTCAGCCGGCCCTGACCGGCTCGCGCTCGACGCCCGAGGGGACCTGCCGCAGCAGCCACTCGAGCGCCTCCGCGGCCGGCCACGCGCCGGACCGGCCGGTGAGCCAGCGCTCGTCGTCGAGCTGCTTGGCGCCGTCGAGGTCGCTGCCGAGCGTCACCATGGCCTGCTCGACGTAGCCGTCCTTGCGGGTCTGCCCGAGCCCGACGTCCGCCGTCAGCGCGTTGCACAGGCACTTGGCCCCGGCGGCGTCCGCCTCGGTGCCGCCCTTGCGGAGGTAGACCTCGACGGGCTCGGCCGGGCAGCGGTACCCGACGGCCGCGGCGCCCGCCCGGAGAAAGGGCTGGCGCAGGTAGCCCAGGTCGCACAGCCGCGGCCGCGCGGCGTGGAGGGCGGGGTCGGCGAGGGTGCCGGGGAGGTCGGCGACCTTGAACGGGAAGCCGGTCGGGGACGCCGCCGGGTCCGTGCGGACCCGCAGCGTCCCGGCGCGCAGGTCCTCCAGCAGCGCGTCGCGCAGGTGGGGCAGCAGCCCGGACTCCTCGCTGAGCGCGAAGAGCGTGCCGACCTGGACGCCCGCCGCGCCGGCGTCGAGGGCCGCCCGCACCCGGTCCGGGGCCCCGTAGCCGCCGGCGAGCCAGAACGGCAGCCCGAGCCGGGCCATCGCGGCGAGGTCGGCGTCGTCGCGCGGCCCGTAGACCGGCTCGCCGGCGTCGTCGAGGACGAGCCGGCCCCGCGGCGGGGCGTTGTGGCCGCCGGCGGTCGGTCCCTCGACGACGAAGCCGTCCGGCCGCGTCGAGTCCTCCCGGCACAGGTACGCCCCGAGCACGTGCGAGGAGACGATCGCGAGGAACCGCGGGCGGCGCAGCGCGGGCAGCGGCCCGGCGCCGAGCCCGGACGGGTCGAGGACGACGCGCACCGGGTCGCCGCCCGCGACGTCGACCGACACCCCGGCGGGGCGGCCGGCCGCGAATGCGTCGAGCAGCGCCGGCACCTCGCGCGGGATGCCCGCGCCCATGAGGACGACGTCGACGCCCGCGAGCATCGCGCCGTACGCGGCGGCCGGCGTCGCCATCTGGATCTTCTCGAGGAAGTTGACGCCGACGAGGCCGTCGTGGCCCTCCTTGGCGAGCCACACCTCGACGAAGTTCCCCGCGACGGTGAGGTCGTCGCGGATCGGGTTGGGCCGCAGCCCGATCCGTGGCACCGGGGTGTAGGGGGCGCCGGCGCGACCGCCCGGGACGAACCAGCGGGCGAGGACCCGCGCGGCGAGGTCGGGCAGGGGCAGCCGGGCCAGCGCCCGGCGGGCCGTGCCGTCCGGGTCGCCGTCCTGCAGGCGGCGGGCGAGGACGACGTCGAGCGCCGTGCCGGAGACGACGCCGAGCTGGCCGGCCCGCGCGACGGCGCGGGCGAGGCGCCAGGAGGACACGCCGACGCCCATGCCGCCCTGGACGACGACGGGCTCGACCGGGGTCGCGGTGCGGTCCATGGGCGGTCCTCCGGGAGGCGGGGCCCGGGGGTGGACGCCGGGCACGGTCGTCCAGCAGCGTCGCAGCGGGCGCCGTCCACGCTCCGGGACCCAGGTCCCGCACGCGGGCCCCGTCTGCCTACCATCGCCACGTGCCCGTCCGCGATCGTCCCGTTCCGTCCCGCCGTGCCGGGCTCGGGGACCGGTCCGGACCCGTGTGGACCAACTGGGCGCGCACCCACGCCAGCCGCCCCGTGCGCCGGGTCGCGGCACGGGACGTCGACGACGCCGTCGCCGCCGTGCGGTCCGCCGTCGCCGACGGCCTGCCGGTCCGGGCCGTCGGCAGCGGCCACTCCGGCAGCGCCGTCGCGATGACCGACGGCGTGCTCGTCGACGTGTCGCGCCTGGACCACCTCCACGCCGTCGACGGCACCCGGGTCACCGTCGGCGCGGGCATCCGGCTGCGGGCGCTGTCCCGCCTGCTGTGGGAGCACGGGCTCGCCCTGGAGACCCTCGGCGACATCGACGTCCAGACCCTCGCCGGCGCGCTGGCCACGGGCACCCACGGCACGGGCCTGGCCTTCGGCGGCCTGGCCTCGAGGGTGCGGGCGCTCCAGGTGGTCCTCGCCGACGGGGCCGTCGTCACGTGCTCGCCGGCGCACCGGCCCGACCTCTTCGAGGCCGCCCGGGTCGGCCTCGGGGCGTTCGGCGTCGTCACCGCCGTGACGCTGGAGGCGGTGCCGGCCTTCGCCCTGCGCTCGGTCGAGCGGCGCGTCGTCGTCGACGACGTCCTCGAGGTCCTCGACGACCTCGTCGCCGTCCACGACCACGTCGACCTCTACTGGTTCCCGCAGTCCCGCTGGGGGATGCTCAAGACCCACGAGCGGGTGCCCGCCGACGCGGTGGACCCGTTGCCGCGGTGGCGCACCGTGCTCGACGACGAGTTGATCGCCAACGCCGGGCTCGAGGCGGTGTGCCGGGTCGGGACGGCGCTGCCCGGCCAGGTGCCGCGGCTCAACGCGCTCGCCGGACGGCTCGTCTCGACCCGGGAGTACGCCGACCGGTCCTACCGGGTCTTCGCCTCGCCGCGGCGGGTCCGGTTCCGCGAGAGCGAGGTCGCGGTCCCCCTCGCCGACGCGCGCGCGGTCTTCGAGGAGCTGCGCGCGTGGGTGCGCCGCGAGGGCGGGGTGTCGTTCCCGCTCGAGGTGCGCGTCGGGGCCGCCGAGGACGCCTGGCTCGCCCTCGCCCACGGCCGCCGCACGGCCTACGTCTCCGCGCAGACGTTCCACCGGCAGCCGCACGAGCGGTACTTCGCGGCGCTGGCCGGCATCAGCGCCGCCGTCCGCGGCCGGCCGCACTGGGGCAAGATGCACGAGCTCGACGCCGCCGCGCTCGCCCCGCTCTACCCGCGGTTCGACGACGTCCGGGCCGTGCGGGACGCCGTGGACCCCGGGCGCGTGTTCACCAACCCCTACGTCGCGCGGGTCCTCGGCGCCTGAGGAGGGCCGGGACTCGCCCGTGACCGGGCTGTGCCTCCGCCGGCATCCCCGGCAGGATGGGGCCATGCCGACGACGACGCACGACGACCTCGCGACGACGGGGGACGACGGGGTCGTCTTCCCGCTCACCGACGGCCGGCGCTCGACGTCCGCCGTCGGCCGGGCCGTCGTCGCCGACTCCGTCCGCCCGCGCGACGCCGCGCTCGCCGACCGGATCGCCGCGACGTCGGACTGGCGTCGCGGCTACCTCGACGCCTTCCGGGAGATGACGGCGCTGTCCGTCGCCTCGCCGGCCGCGACCCTCGACGTGTGCGCCGCCGGGCTCGCCTCGGTGCACGACCGGTTCCGGTTCGCCGGCGCCGGCGGCGAGGTGCCGCTCGACGCCGCGCTCGCCGCGGGGCTCGAGCAGGCCCGGCGCGGGATGCCCGGGCTGTTCAGCGCGACCGTCGAGGGGCGGCGCCGGCCCGGCCCGGACGTGCTGTCCCTGCCCTACCGCGGCGGCCGGCTCGTCGACGACGACCTGCACCGCCGCCTCGACGCGTGGGGCCGCGACGGGATCCTCGAGCCGAGCGCGGCGGCCGCCGTCCGGCGCGTCATGGCCAACCCGGGCTGGCTCGACCTGCGCGACGTCACCGTCGTCGTCCTCGGCGCCGGGGCGGAGATGGGGCCGTTCGTCTCGCTGGTGCGCTGGGGCGCGCACGTCGTCGCCGTCGACCTGCCCGGGTACACGACGTGGCGCCGGCTCGTCGACGTCGTCCGCGACTCGCCGGGCCGGATGACGCTGCCCGTGCGCACGTGGATGCGCGACGGCGCGACGGACGACGAGCTCGCCGCGAACGCCGGCGCCGACGTCATCACCCAGACCCCGGACGTGCTCGGCTGGCTCGCCGGGCTCGACGGCCCGTTCACGCTCGGCAACTACGTCTACGCCGACGGCGCGCTCCACGTCCGGGCGTCGGTGGCGGTCGACGCGCTGACCGCCGCGCTCACCGCCGAGCGCGACGACGTGTCGCTCGCCTTCCTCGCGACGCCGACCGACGTCTTCCCCGTCCCGGCCGAGGTGGTCGAGGACAGCCGGCGCCGCTACGCCGAGCGCACGCTCGGCCGGCGGCTGTCCCGGATCGGCTCCGCCGGAAGGCTGTTCGTGCCGAACTACCCGGACACGCTGACGACGGACGACGGTCGCGTCGTCGGCCTCGCGGACACCCTCGTGCCGCAGCAGGGCCCGAACTACGCCCTCGCCAAGCGGGTCCAGCGCTGGCGCGGGCTGTCCGAGCGGGCCGGCGGCCGGCTCGTCTCGCTCAACGTCGCCCCGGCGACGCGGACCCGCTCCGTCGTCCGCAACCGGGCGCTCGCCGCGGCCTACACGGGGGCGCACCGGTTCGGGGTGGAGATCTTCGAGCCGTCGACGTCGAACACCCTCATGGCGGCCATGCTCGTGCACGACCTGCGCGACCCCGCCGCCGTCGCGAACCCCGCTGTGCCGCTGGAGCACCCGCTGCGCCTGCTCTGGGACGGCGCGGCCCACGGCGGCCTGTGGCGCAACGCCTACGCGCCGCGCTCGGTGCTCGGCATCGCCGTCGTCCTCGGCGCCGTCTCCCGCGGCGCCTGACCCCTTCCCTCCACGCCGAGTGCGCGCCCCGGTCCGGCGAGTGTGCGCCCCGGTCCGCCGAGTGCGCGCCCCGGTCCGCCGAGTGCGCGCTGGGGTCCGCCGAGTGCGCGCCCCGGGCCGCCGAGTGCACGCGGCGAGCCGTCGCGCTCGAGGGCGCGCGCACTCGGTGGGTGT
>JBQGCR010000691.1:0-2294 GCA_052038585.1 Kineosporiaceae bacterium | reverse complement strand
GGTGCTGCCCGCCCGCGCCTGGGGGGTCGAGCACCTCGACCCCGCCGGCCGGATGGAGCTGCTGCTGCACGCCGGCGCCGACCAGTTCGGCGGCGAGGAGTGCGTCGAGGTGCTGCTCGACCTCGTGCGCTCCGGCCGCGTGCCGGAGTCGCGCGTGGACGAGTCGGCCCGCCGGCTGCTGCGCGTCAAGTTCCGGCTCGGCCTGTTCGACGACCCGTTCGTCGACGAGGACGCCGCGACCACCGTGCTCGGCAAGGACGAGTTCCGCACGGCGGGCTTCGAGGCGCAGGCCCGCTCGGTCACCGTCCTCGTCAACGAGCCCGTGGCCGGTACGGACGGCGCCGTGGCGCCGACCCTGCCACTGCGGCCGGGCACGCGCGTCTACGCCGAGGGCGTGGCCGCGGACGACCTCGTCGCGGCCGGCCTCGCCGTCGCCGCCTCCCCCGAGGAGGCCGACCTCGCGCTCGTCCGGCTCCAGGCCCCGTTCGAGGCCCGCGACGACCTCTTCCTCGAGGCGTGGTTCCACCAGGGCTCGCTCGACTTCCCGCCGGGTCTCGTGAGCCGGCTCTCCCGCGTCGCGGCGCAGTGCCCGCTCGTCGTCGACGTCTCCCTCGACCGCCCGGCGGTGCTCACGCCGCTCGTCCCGCTGTGCGCCGCGCTCACCGGGACCTACGGCAGCAGCAGCGCCGCGCTCCTCGCCGCGCTGACCGGGGCGATCCCGCCGGTCGGCCGGCTGCCCTTCGACGTCCCGGCGTCGATGGACGCCGTGCGGCGCCACCCCGAGGACGTCCCCGGCTTCGGGGACGACGCCCTGTTCCGGTTCGGCGACGGTCTGTCACTGGGTCCCGTCTGACCGAGCCGGCTCCGGGCATCCCGGGGCATCCCGGGCTACACCGCAGTACGTGCCGCCACAGCGACATTTACTGCGGTGTAGCCCGCGGCACGGCCGGGACGTCTTCCGCGGCGGGGCCGGGAGGAGGACGATGGGCTCGGGTGCCGGGGACCGTCGCCACCACCCCGGCACCCGGCCCGTCCCGGTGACGACCGACCGAGGAGGCGGCCGTGAGAGCGCACCCCGGACACCACATCGTGCTCGCCGGAGAGCGGGTCGACCAGCCGGCGAGGGCTGGTGAGGTGCTGACGGCGGGGCCGGGCGGCGACCCGCCGTGGACCGTCCGCTGGGACGACGGCCACACGAGCACCCTCTACCCGGGCGCGGGGGCCGTCCTGCGGGTGACCGAGGAGGACGCGCCACACGCGGACGTCGCGACCCGGCCGGACCTCGGCACGATGCGCCAGTGGAGCGTGCGGGTCACGCTCTTCGAGCGCGGCGACGACACGACCGCGACCGTCGCCCTGCTCGCCGACACCCCCGACGCACTGACCGCCCACGGTCGCAGCCACCGGTCGCCGCGCGACACGGCCGACCCGCACATCGGCGACGCGGTGGCCGTGGCCCGGGCGCTGCGCGTGCTCGCCGACCGGGTGATGGCGGCGACCGAGCACGACATCGAGGTGCGGACCGGCGAGCACGACGTCCACGTCCGGGCGCGCTGACGTCCGCCGCAACCTGACCACCGCCTGAGGACCGCGCGGCCTCTGGTGCTTCCGTGACTCCTGGGGCGGGTGTGACACTGCGAGGGTGACCGTCCGCCAGCACGCCCGCCCGACGGCACGCCTCGTCGTCGCCGCTCTCGTCCTCGGGCTGGCCGGGACGGCCGCGTCGACCCCGGCCCGCGCCGACGACCCCGTCGTGCCCGGTGCCGGCCAGGTGCGCGCGGCCCGGGAGGCCGCCGCGAGCGCCGACCGGGAGGCGACCCGGCTCGCGGGCGAGCAGGCGGCGCTCGCCCGGCGGCTCACCGACCTGCAGCTCGGGGTGGCCCGCGCGGTCGACGCCCAGCGCACCGCCGAGCAGGACCTCGCCCGCGCGAGCGCCCTCGCCACGAAGGCCGGCGACGACCTCGAGCGCGCCCGCGCCGCGCAGGTGGCCGCCCATCGCGACGTCGCCGACGCCGCCGTGCGGGCCTGGACGAACGAGGGCGAGATGAGCTCGCTCGAGCTGCTCCTCACCGGGTCACCGGAGTCGATGGCCGACGCGCAGGTGGTGCTCGACCTCCAGGGCCGGCGCACCAGCGCGGCGCTGACCCGGGCGGCGGGCGCGGCGGCGGCGGGCGCCGCGCAGTCGGCGCACCTCGACGCCGCCCGCGAGGAGCAGGCCACCGCCACGCGCCGCGCGCAGGAGGCCAGGCAGGCCGCGGAGCGCGCCGAGGCCGACGCGACCCGCGCGGCCGCCG
>JBQGCR010000690.1:0-1586 GCA_052038585.1 Kineosporiaceae bacterium | reverse complement strand
CGCGTGCGGTTGGACGTGAGGACGACCAGCGGCGGCCGCGCCGCGCGGACCGTCCCGAGCTCGGGGATCGTCACGGCGTGCGTGGAGAGCACCTCGAGGAGGAAGGCCTCGAACTCGTCGTCCGCGCGGTCGACCTCGTCGACGAGGAGGACGGCGTTCGGGCTGCGCAGCGCGCGCAGCACCGGGCGGGCGAGGAGGAACCGCTCGTCGAAGAGGGACTGCTCGACCTCGTGGACGTCGACCCGCTCGCCCTCGGCGCGCGTCGCCTCGAGGGTGCGCAGGTGGAGCACCTGCCGGGGGAAGTCCCAGTCGTAGAGGGCCTGGCTGGCGTCGATGCCCTCGTAGCACTGGAGCCGGACGAGCTCGGCGCCGAGGGCCTGCGCGATCGCCTCGGCGAGCGCGGTCTTGCCCGTGCCGGGCTCGCCCTCGAGGAGCAGCGGCCGCTGCATCGACAGCGCCAGCCACGTGACGGTGGACAGCCCCGCGTCGGCGAGGTACCCGGTGCGGCACAGCGCGTCCGCGAGGGCGTCCGGGGTGGCGGGCCGGGCGGGTCCGTCGACGGCGGCGTCGGTCATGGCGCCCAGCATGGCCGATCCGGCGTCAGTGCGCGACGGGCAGGCCGGCCAGGTAGCGGCTCGGGTCGTCGACGACGCCGCGCACGACCGCCGTCGCCGCGCCGCGCACGGCGGCGTCCCCGCCGAGGCGCGAGACGAGCACCTCGACCGGACGCCACGCGGCGGTCGGCGAGCGGCGCGCCACCTCCTCGTGCAGCGGGTCGAGCAGCCAGGGCGCGAGCGTGGCGTAGAGGCCGCCGAGGACGACGACCTCGACGTCGAGGAGGTTGACGAGCGCGGCCACCGCGATGCCCAGCCCCCGGCCGGCCTCCTCGACCGCGCGGACGGCGCGCTCGTCCCCGGACCGGGCCCGGGCGGCGAGCTCCTCGACGGAGCCGGCGGGACGTCCGGTCGACGTGCTCGCGGGCGTCCCGAGCCCGGCGCGGCGCAGGATCGCCTCCTGGCCCGCGACCGGCTCGAGGCAGCCGCGCGAGCCGCACGAGCACGCCGGGCCGTCCGGCTGCACCGGCAGGTGGCCGAGCTCCCCGCCGAACCCGCGGACGCCGTGGAAGACGCTGCCGCGCAGCACGATGCCGGCGCCGACGCCGATCTCGCCGGAGACGTGGACGAAGGTCGGCGCGGGCCCCTCGACCTGGCCGCCGCACCACATCTCGCCGAGCGCGGCGAAGTTCGCCTCGTTGTCGAGCACGACCGAGACGTCGTCGAGGCCCGCGCGGCGGCGCAGCTCCTCGACGACGTGCACGTCCTGCCAGCCGAGGTTGGGGGCCAGGCGCAGCACCTGCGCGCCGGCCGCGACGAGGCCGGGGACGGCGACGGCGACGCCCGCGACGCGCCGCCCGGACGCCTGCGCGGCGTCGACGCCCCGGCGCAGCGCGTGGGCGGCGCGGCCGAGCACGGCGTCGACGTCGGCGCCGCGGAAGTCCTCGACGACGAGCTCGCGCTGGTGCACCGAGCCCGCGAGGTCGACGGTGCACGTCGCGACGTAGTCGACGTTGATCTCCAGGCCGATCC
>JBQGCR010000689.1:0-3498 GCA_052038585.1 Kineosporiaceae bacterium | reverse complement strand
GACGCCCCTCATCGGCGTCGAGAGCCGGTGGTGCGGCACGAACGTCTCCAGCGCCCCGAGCTCGGCGGTGAAGGCGTGCTCCTCGACCCGCACGTCGACCAGGCCGGCGCCGTGGAGGAGCGTCCAGGCGTCCCCGGACTCCCCGAGGGAGCACGCGACGCCGAGCGGCGCGGCGACCTCGTCGCCGAGGGTCCTCGCGAGCGCGTCGTGGACGGCCGCGAAGTACGGGTTGGCCGGGAACGGCGCCCACGTCGTCACCCCGACCCGTCCCCCGGCGCGGGTCACCCGGGCGAGCTCGCCGACGGCGAGCGCGCGCTCGGCGACGAACTGGACGAGGTGGGCGGCGTAGACGACGTCGAAGGCGCCGTCCTGCGCCTTGAGCTCGCGGACGTCGCCGACCTCGAAGTGCCCGAGGGGGCAGACCTTGCGGGCCACCTCGAGCATGTTCTCGTTGACGTCGACCCCGACGACCCGGCCGGTGGGCCCGACCGCGTCCCCGACGAGCCGGCACACGGTGCCGCTGCCGCAGCCGGCGTCGAGGACGGCGTCGCCGTCGGCCGGCGCGAGCCTCGCCACGAGCTCGCGGGCCGCCGGCATGAGCACCGCCGGCACCATGACCTTGTCGTAGCTGCGCGCCGACTCGCGGGCCAGCTGCCACTGCAGCCAGGACATCGCGGACCTCCTCGTCTCGCCACCGTCTCGCACCGTACCCGCCCCCACCCTGGCGACGGCAGCCCCTGACGCGCCGGGCCGAAGGTCACCGGCGCCGGGCCCGCGGGTCACCCGGACGGCCTCAAGCGCACCGCCGCGCGACCCGATACCCAGGGCATGACCGTCTCCACGCCCGGACGCACCCGCATGTGCGTGACCGTCGCGCTGGACGCCGAGCCGCCGGCCGCCGGCGACGTCGTCCTCGCGGCCCTGCTCCAGTGCTTCACCGCCGTCGACCCCGTCGAGGTCGCGATCTTCCTGCGCGGGAACGCCGTCCTCGACGAGGCGACGGCGGCCGCCGTCCTCGCCCGCTGCGAGGCCGTCTGCCCGGCCCGGGAGGCGATGCCCGACGTCGTCCTCCTCGAGCCCGGCGAGACGCCCGAGCACCCCGTCGTCCTCGAGGTCGAGCAGACCGGTGACGTCGTCGCCGACGTCCGCGCCGTCGTCCTCGTCGCCAACCTCGCCCGCGAGGTCTGGGCCAACCAGCCGCCCGCCCCGGCGCAGGTGCCCGCGAGCCGCCCGGCGCCGCTGACCCTGCGCGACGCGAGCCTCGGCGGCACGGGCGAGCTGCCCCAGCAGCGGCCCGAGGACGCCGCCGAGCTCGCCGCCCTCCTGGCCCGCCTCGCGGGGCCCGGCAACGGCTGACGCCTCGGCGCGAACCACGAGCACGACCGCGGCGGGTCCCCCGAGGGGGCCCGCCGCCGTCGTGCGCGCAGAGGACGACCCGGACGGTCGGCCGCTCAGCCGGGCAGCGGCGCGCCGGTCCCGAGGTCGGGACGCTCCGCGGCCGCGCGGCCCCAGCCGGCGGAGGAGACCCGGGTGCGCCGCAGGACCAGCCGCAGCCAGGCGGGCGTCCCGTTCGGCGCGGTGGGGACGCCGCCGTCGTCGACGCGGCCCTGGTGGTGCAGCGTGAAGCGGTAGCAGGGGTCGAGCACCCAGGCCCGGCTCACCGCCTCCTCGAGCAGGGACGCCCGCGCGCCGACGGGCCACTCGAGGACGACGACGCCGTCCTCGGCGAGCAGCCGGCCGGCCTCGGCGAGCCGCGCCGCCAGCTCGGCGGCGCCCAGGCCCTCCACCCGGCCGAGCCGGACGACGTCGAGCGCCCCGAGCAGGTCGAGGTCGCCGAAGCGCTCGGTCGACGTGCGCGGCGCGGGGACCCGGCCGGGCGCGGCGACGACGTCGCCGTCCGCGTCACCGACGGTCAGCCAGCCCGGGCGGCGCCCGTCCCGCCAGGGGTCGGCGGTGAGGATGCGCGGCGGGGACGGCTGCACCGCCGGGGGCCGGCCGCTGCCGCGCCGGACGCGGCGCCAGAGGTCGAGGACGTCGTCGTCGCGGGCGCTCGCCCGGAACGCCGCGAGCGCGGCCTCGGCGCGCTCCTCGAACTCGCGGGTCCGCAGGAAGCTGCCGAAGAAGTGCTCGGGCCGCTCGGGGTCGAACCACAGGACGCTGTCGCGGTAGGCGGGCGGGACGTCGGCGAGGTCGGCGCGCCGCTCGGAGACCAGCGGCGTCCCGTTCGACATGACGACGCTCGCCCGGACCTGCTCGAAGCGGCCCGAGGCGTAGTACGAGACGTTGACGACGCAGCGGGACTGCCGGACCACCTCGTCGCGCTCGGCGCCGTAGACGGGCGCGTCGAAGACGACGAGACCGACGCCGGTCGCGCCGATCCGCTCGAGGACGTCGCGGCGGCGCTCGTTCATCCCGCCGACGAAGAGGACGTCGATCTCCCGCTCGTCCCAGGGCACCGGCGGCGCGGCACCGAGGTACGGCGCGTAGCCGACGGTGAGCAGCGGGACGTCGCAGGGGTCGTCGGCGTAGGCCGAGACGTTGCCGGCGTCGTAGTCGACCGCCCGGCAGGTCCGCAGCAGGTCGAGGTACTGCGGGGTCACCGCGGCCCCGCCGTCGCCGAGCTGCTCGAGGTTGACCAGGACGACGTCGAACTCGCGCGCCCACTGCGGGTCGAAGCCGAGGTGGGCGCCGAAGACGAAGTTCACCGCGTCGTGCCGGAGCCGGTTGGCCCCGAACGTCGTCGGGACCCCCGCGGCGGTGAGCCGGTCCTGCAGGTAGCGCGCGGGGTCGGCGAGGACGAGCGAGTGCAGGTAGCCCGGCGGACGGACGACGCAGACGTGCGCGCGCTCGGGAGGCGGTGCGGCGGTGGGCATGGGGACCTCCGGCTAGAGGACGAGCGACGCGGCGGGGCGCTCGGCGGCCTCGAGCGTGCTGAGCAGGCGGAAGACGTCGTCGCTCGCCGCCGGCGTCCCCGGGAGCGCGAGCGCCGTCGCCGGGACGCCGCGGCTCCTGAGGTGGGTCAGCGCGGCGGCGTCCGGGACGAGGTGGGTGAGCGGCGCGGCCGGGTCGAGGAGGACGTCGAGCGGGCCGCGCCCGCCGCCGCGCCGGTGCTGCTCGGTCGCCCGGGTCACGGCGGCGACGTCGAGCCACCACACCGCACGCCGGGCAAGGCCGAGGGGCACGAGGAGGGCGACGTCGCGGGCGTCGACGACGACGAGGCTGTCCGGCGCGTCGACCGCGTCGCACGCCCGCACGACGCGGGCGGGCACCGGCTCCGCGCCCGGCCTGCCGGGGCAGCCGAGGGCGGCGTCGTAGCCGAGCCCGGCGGCGAGGGCGACGAGCCCGTGCAGCGGTGCATGGCCGCCCCGGTCGGGCGGGCAGACGGCGAACAGCCTCATGGCCACCGTGTCGGCACGTCCGGGACGGCACTTGAGCCGAACGGGTGACGCCCGGGCCGGACCCGCCGCAGCGGCGTTGCCAACGCCGACCGCGTCCCGC
>JBQGCR010000688.1:0-2045 GCA_052038585.1 Kineosporiaceae bacterium | reverse complement strand
GTTCATCAGCCCGTTGTCGCTCGTGAGGACGACGAGGGTGTCCCTCAGCCGGCCCGCCCGCTCGAGCATCGCCACCGTGGCGCGGAGCTCGTCGTCGACCGAGCGCAGCGTGCGCTGCGCCGCGCGGCAGATGTTCTGGCTCGTGGCCCGCGGCACGGAGAAGGCACGGACGTACGGCGGCTTGTCGCTGACGTCGGGCTCGTCCGGCGGGGTGCACCCCGGGACGGGGACCCTCGCGTACCGCGGCTCGACCATCTGGGCGAGGCTGTCGTGGGTGTGCGGCGCGACAGGGTCCCACTCGAGGAACCAGGGCGTCCCCGGGTCGTCGAGGTAGCGGGACAGGTACTGCCGCAGCCGGTTCCCCGTCCACGTCGTCGCGTAGTCGGGGACGACCGTGTCGCCCGAGGCGTCCGTCGCGTGGAAGTTGTAGTACCACGTGGGGGCGACGACGCCGGTCACCGGGTCGGCCTCGCCGGCGCTGTCGCCGTGGGTCGTCGTCCAGTCCTGGTAGCCCGGCGGGTTCGTCCACACGAGGTTGAGGTACTTGCCGACGATGCCGGTGCGGTACCCGGCCCGGCTCAGGTAGGGGGCGATGCCGCCGCGGGTGTCCAGCACCGAGGCCGAGCCCTGGCTCCACACCCTGTGGTTGTGCGGGTAGCGGCCGACGAACGTCGTCGCCCGCGACTGGCAGCACGAGGGGTTCGCGACGACGGCCTGGGTGAAGACCCGGCCGCCTTCGCGGAACCACTGCGCGGTCCACGGCATGTACACCGCCAGGCGCTCCATCGAGTCGAACACCTGGTCGTCGGTCTTGACGAGCAGCACGTTCGGCGGCCGGTCGCCCGCCCGCTGCGCCACGGGCTGAACGGCCGGCGTCCCCGTCGCGGGCACCCCCCGGCCCGGCGCGGGGCCCGCGCCGGCGAGCGCCGCCCCGCCGGCGAGCGCGGTCCCGAGCACCCAGACGGCAGCGCGCAGCGCGACTCCACGTCGGTTCGTCATCGTTCTTCCCCGTTCGGCCGGCTCCTGGCTCCCCCGAGCCGGACAGCACTGTAGGCAAACGCGCGACGTCCGTCAGGCGAACCTCGATGAGGCGGTGCTCACGGGGTGAGGACCTGAGCGACCTTCCGGCTCGTCGCGCCCGTGCAGTTGCGCTCGAACGCCGTCACCGTGACCGGCGCCCCGGCGAAGGCCGACCCGTCGAGGGAAGCGCTCCACGTGCCGTCCGCGCCCACCGGCACGGGGGCGGACAGGAAGCTCCCGCTGCCGGCGGCGGAGACGACGACGGTCGACGTGGGCTGGGCGGTCCCCGCGACGCGCACCGCCTGCGGCGTCGCGGACGACGACGTCACCGACGGCACGGGCAGCGGCGTCGTGCACCCGGCCCCCTTGCACGTCCGCATCCGGGCGAGGGTCGCCGACCAGACGTCGACGGCCGGGTCGTTGGCCGGGTCGCCGTCGGCGAGCAGGTTCGTCAGCTCGCCGGGGTCGGCGGCGAGGTCGTAGAACTCGCGGAAGGCCACCGTCGTCCCCGCCTTGTCGGCGTAGGACTCGACGTACTTCCACCGCGTCGTCCGCAGCGCGGCCCACGTCGGGATCGGTGCCGGCTTGGCGGGCGACCAGCCCGGGTCCAGGCGGTACTCGGCGAGCTGGACGGTCGGCGTCGCACCGGCGGGACGCGGCCCGGAGCCGGGCAGGAGCGAGACCCCGTCCACCGCGGGCAGGGTGAGGTCCCGGCGGACGCCGGTCGCGTCGAGGATCGTCGGGAGCAGGTCGGTGTTCGTCGTCAGCCGGTCGTCGACGCCCGGGGTGACGTGCCCGTCCCAGCGCAGGAACAGCGGCACCCGGATGCTCGGCTCGTAGGGCACGTACTTGCGCGCCATCCCGCCGTGCTCGCCGTTCATGAGCCCGTTGTCGCTCGTGAAGACGACGAGGGTGTTCCCGAGCTGGCCGGCGTCGGCGACCATCCGGACGATCGAGCGCAGCTCCCGGTCGACGGTGAGCAGGGTGCGCTGCGCGGCGACGCACGTCGCCTCGCTGTACGACGG
>JBQGCR010000687.1:0-6433 GCA_052038585.1 Kineosporiaceae bacterium | reverse complement strand
GACCGCGGGGTCGGCGACGGCCCGGGACGGCGCGAACGACGGGACGACCTGGCCGCTCACGGCGACGACGGCGTACCCGACGCCGGCGAGCAGGCCGAGCACGGGCGCGGACGCCGGGGTGCGCCACCGGGCCGCCACCGCGCCGAGGACGGCGAGCGCCGCGCAGACGCCGAGCAGCCAGGCGCGCTCGGCCGCCGTCGTCACCGGGGTCGTCGACTCCTTCGCCGCGACCGAGAGCAGCGTCAGCCCGAGCACGAGGAACGCGAGGGCGGCCTGCTCGGTCCGGGACAGGCGCACCGTCCACCACCGGGCGACGATGACCGCCGTCCACCCGACGCTCGAGGCGATGAGCGCCTGGGCGAGGAACAGCGGCGCGGTCCGCAGCGCGAGGAGGTGGCCGAGGAAGCCGCCGAGGTTGAGCGCGACGGCGGCGAGGAAGGCCGGGTACCGCAGGAGGCGGACGAGCAGGAGCGGGTCGAGGTCGGTCGCCGTCTCCTCCCGGCGCGCGGCGCTCGCCTGGAGGACGGCGGCCAGCCCGTACGCGAGCCCGGCCGCGAGCGCCGCGAGGATGCCGAGGAGCACGCGCCCGGCCTCAGGCCGCGCTCGTCACCGGGGCGCCGCGGTGGCGCAGCGCCTCCGGCGGCCGGACGGTGATCCACACGCTCGCCGCGACGTAGTAGGCGACGTACGCCAGCGAGAGCCACACGAGCAGCGGGTTCGGGTCCGGCAGCCCGGCGATGACGGCCGCGTAGAGCCCGAGGTAGACGGTCGTCAGCAGCATCGTCGGCGTGCGCAGGACGAGGCTGCGCGACGGGTAGAGGTAACGCACCGGCACGAAGACGAGGACGGCGCAGAGCAGGAGCACCCACGCCGTGGTCGCCGGGGCCGCGTCGAGGACGACGACGTAGAAGGCGACGATGTTCCAGTACGACGGGAAGCCGAGGAAGAAGTGGTCGTCGGTCTTCGCGTCGACCCGGCAGAACTGGTAGCTCGAGGCGAGCAGCGGCAGCGCGGCGACGAGCAGGCCGAGCGTCCCGTCGGGCAGGTACCCGGCGGTGTGCAGGAGCACGACCGGGGCGAAGACGTACGTCAGGTAGTCGACGATGTTGTCGAGCAGCGCGCCGTCGAAGCCCGGGAAGTGCTCCTTGACGTGGGCCGCGCGGGCGAGCATGCCGTCGGTGCCGTCGATGAACATCGCGAGCAGGCCCCACCACAGCGCGGCCTCGACGTCGCCGTCGATCGCGGCCAGGACGATGAGGAAGCCGACGACCGCGCCGAGCGCGGTGTAGACGTGCACGGCGACGGCCGCGAGGCGCTGGACACCCCCCGGGCGGTACCCGTCGTCGTCCCCGTCCTGCTCCGGCCTCGGCATCGCACCAGGGTAACGGCGCGTCGCCGGGGCGGTGCCGGTTGACGGACCGGCCCGGCGGGGCGCATCATCGTTGAGCGCTCAACCATCGAGAGGACGACGATGACGACGACGCCCGGGCGGCCCGCCGAGCACCCCTACGCGACCTTCCTGCGCGACGCCCTGCCGCAGGTGGCGCAGCGGCGGGCGTGGACGCCGGACGACGGCCCGCTCCCGGCGCTCTACCTCGGTCACGGCGCGCCGCCGCTCTTCGAGGACCGCGCGTGGATGGACGAGCTCTTCGGGTGGGCGCAGGCCCTGCCCGTGCCGAAGGACGTCCTCATCGTCTCGGCGCACTGGGAGTCCGCGCCGGTGAGCATCACGAGCACCGCCGCGGCGACCCCGCTCGTCTACGACTTCTGGGGCTTCGACGAGCTCTACTACCGGATGACGTACGCGACGCCGGACGCGGGCGCGCTCGGCCGCACCGTCGCCTCCCTCATGCCGGACACCGAGCCCCTCCACGAGCACCGCACCCGCGGCCTCGACCACGGGGCCTGGGTGCCCCTCAAGGTCATGTACCCGACGGCGGACCTGCCGGTCCTCCAGCTCAGCCTGCCGACGCACGACCCCGCCTCGCTGCTGCGGCTCGGCGCACGCCTGGCCGACCTGCGCGCCCAGGGCACGCTCGTCATCGGCTCGGGCTTCATGACGCACGGGCTGCCGTTCCTGTCCCGCGAGCACTTCATGAACCGTGCCGCGGCCCCCCGCTGGTCGCGCGAGTTCGACGCCTGGGCCGCCGAGGCGCTCGCCGCCGGCGACGTCGACACCCTCGCCGCGTTCCGCTCCGCCGCGCCCGCGGTGCAGTACGCGCACCCGACCGTCGAGCACTTCACCCCGCTGTTCGTCACGCTCGGGGCCTCCGGCGCGCCGGACGTGCCGGTGACGACGACGATCGACGGCTTCGCCATGGGCCTGGCCAAGCGCTCGTTCCAGACCGCGGCCTGACGCGCGTCACGCCCCGGACCTGCCCGCGCGAGCGCCGATCGGGCAGGCTGGGACGGTGCGCCTGCGGCTGACCCTCGACCCCCTCGCGGAGGCGGACGTCGACGCCGTCGTCCGGCTCTGCGGGCCGGTGCTCACCCGGGTCGGCGACGAGGACGTCCTGCGCGCCGCCGGACCGGCCGCGCTCGAGGCCTGCCACGCGCTGCGCGGGACCCTGCCGGGCGGCCGGCTCGCCGTCGGCCAGGCCGTGACGACGGGGGCCGGCGCCCTCGCCTCGCGCCACCTCGTGCACCTCGTCGCCCCGTCCTACGACCTGCGCGACGGGACCGACCGGGCGCTGCGCTCGGCCTACCGCGCGGTGCTCGCGGCGGCCGACGCCGTCGGCTCGCGCAGTCTCGCGCTCGCCCCGCTCGGGACGACGCTGCCCTACTGGCCGCTGGAGATGGCCGTCGCCGCCGCAGTCGGCACGCTCGGCAACGCGGCGACCGGCGTCCGCGAGGTCCGGCTCGTCCTGCGGACCCCGGCCGGTCTCGAGCCGTTCGCCGAGGCGCTGGCGCGCCGGTGAGCGGCCACCTCGGGCGCCTGCTCGCCCGGCTCGAGCGGCTGGAGAGCCTGGAGGAGCTGCGCCGCCTCGCGGTCGCCTACTGCGTCGCCGCGGACACCGCCGACGCCGATGCCTGGGACGCGCTGTGGACCGACGACGCCGTCTGGCAGGTGTCCCCCGACCAGGCGTTCACCGGGCGCGACGAGATCGCCGCGGCGGCCCGCCGGCAGTGGGCCGCGCTGCCGCGGATGCAGCACGCGAGCGCGAACCACGTCCTCGACCTCGACGACGACCACCCCGACGACGCGACCGGACGCGCCGACGTCGTCGTCATGGTCACCCGCGGCGACGGGCTCTGGGTCGTCGGCGGCGGCACGTACGCCGACGCCTACCGCCGGGTCGACGGCGTGTGGCGGATCGCCCGCCGGACCGTCGAGCGGCCGTTCGACCTCGGCCCGCTCCAGCAGCTCGGGGTCGTGCAGCCTGGGTCTACGGGGCCCGCGTCGCCGCCCGGACCGCCGGGGTCTCCAGCGTGACCTCGTCGACGTAGCACCAGGCCCACGCGTCGCCCGGCTCGACGCTCGCCATGAGCGGGTGGTCGCTCGCGCGGAAGTGCGCCGTCGCGTGCCGCATCGGCGAGGAGTCGCAGCAGCCGACGTGCCCGCACGCCAGGCACGCCCGCAGGTGCACCCAGTCGTCGCGGCCCAGCCGCAGGCAGTCCGAGCACCCCGCCGCGTCGGGCAGGACGGCGCCCGCGCCGCCGGCGTGCGCGCAGTCCGGCGAGGCCGGCGGCTGGGTGAGCAGCCGCGTGACGTCGACGACCGTGCGACGCGGCCGCTGGCCGGCCGTCGGGTCGAGCAGCCCGGCCACCGTCCCGGCGAGCCGGGCGTGGCTGAGCAGCCCGGCGTCGACGACGTGGTCGGCCCCCGCGGCGGCGAGCGCCTCGTGCTCGGCCGGGCCGTCGGGGCGGACGAGGATCGTCAGCCCCGGGGCGAGGCTGCGGGCGACGGACGCGATCCGCACCGACGTCTCGGGGTCGTCGTCCCCGACGACGAAGGCCCGGGCCGTCGGCACGCCCGCCGTCGTGAGGATGTGCTGGCGGGTCGAGTCGCCGAGCAGGACGTCGTACCCGAGCTCGCGGGCCGTCGCCGCGCCGTCCGGGCTCAGCGTGAGCACGGTGAAGTCGTGCCCGCGGGCCGACAGCTCGGCCGCGACCGCGGCGGCCGCCGGGCCCCAGCCGGAGATGACGACGTGGCCGGCGCGCAGGCCGTCGTCCTCCGTCGGCGTCGCCGTCCCCGGGCTCGGCGCGGGCGCCGCCGCGACGGCCTTGCGGTCGAGCCGCTCGCCCAGGCGCATCCCCCCGGCCCCGAGCCACGGCGTCGCGACCATGAGCAGGACGGTCGCGGCGATGAAGGCCTGGGCGCCGTCGTCCCCGAGACCCGCCGGGAAGAGGCCGTTGTCGGCGCCGACCCGCTGGAGGACGAACGAGAACTCGCCGACCTGGGCGACGAGGAACGCCGACGCGAGCGCCGTCCCCGCGCTCGCCCCGACCACGCGCGCGGCGAGCGCGCCGGTGACCACCTTGAGGACGAGGACGGCGAGGATCGCGCCGAGCACCATCGGCAGGTGGGTGAGGAGGAAGCCGACGTCGAGGAGCATGCCGACGGAGACGAAGAACGTCGCGGAGAAGAGGATCTGCAGCGGCAGCACCTCGCCGAAGGCGTGCTCGCTGTGCTCGCTCTCGCTGACGAGCAGGCCGGCGAGGAAGGCCCCGAGGCTGACGCTCACGCCGGCGAGGCTCGTGAGGTAGGCCGTCCCGAAGCAGACCGCGACGACGGTGAGGAGGAAGACCTCGACCGAGCACGTCCGGGCGACGGTCGCGAGCACCATGGGCATGACGCGCCGGGCGCCGAGGAGGACGACGGCGATGATCCCGACCGCCTTCGTCAGCGCCCACAGGAGGTCGAGCGGCGAGCCGCCGCCCCCGGCGAGGATCGGGGTGAGCAGGACCATGACGACGACGGCGAGGTCCTGGAAGATCAGCAGCGCCAACGAGATCTGGCCGGTCGGGGCGGAGGTCTGCCCGCGGTCGGCGAGGAGCTTGAGGACGATCGCCGTCGAGCTCAGGGCGAGCAGGAAGCCGGTGAACACCGCGGCGCGCCAGTCGACGCCGAACGCGAGGAGCGCGCCCGTCGTCGCCGCGACCGTGAGCCCCACCTGGAGGCCGCCGCCGACGAGGATGAGCCGCATGATCCGGGCGAGGCGCTCGAGGGAGAACTCGATACCGATCGTGAAGAGCAGGAGGATGACGCCGACCTCGGCGGCGGCGTTGACGAGCTCGAGGTCGTCGACGAACCCGGTCTGCTCGGGGCCGATGACGACGCCGGCGGCGAGGAACGCGACGATCGGGACGACCTTGAGGCGCGAGGCGACGTAGCCGATCGCGGCGGCCGCGACGAGCACGAGGGCGAGCTGGGCCAGCCATCCCGGCGAGTGGGACGCCTCGGTGGCTGCGAGGACGGGGGCGGACATGGACGAATCCTGCCTCGCCCGGCGGCGCCGTGCCTGCCTAGTCTTGAGCGATGGACGGTGCGACGCTGCTCGAGCCGCGTGAGGTCCCGCTCGGCGGGCCCCGGGCGATGACGGTCCGCCGGACGCTGCCCCACAAGGGCGTGCGCACCGTCGGCGCCTGGTGCTTCGTCGACGAGTACGGCCCGGATGACGTCGTCACCGGTCCGGGCATGGACGTCGCCCCGCACCCGCACACCGGCCTGCAGACGGTGACGTGGCTGGTCCGCGGCGAGGTGCTCCACCACGACAGCGTCGGGTCGACGGCGACGATCCGGCCCGGGCAGCTCAACCTCATGACGTCCGGGCGGGGCATCGCCCACTCCGAGCAGTCGGTGGCGACGCAGGACGGGGTGCTCCAGGGGGTGCAGCTCTGGGTCGCGCTGCCCGAGGCGGCGCGGCACGGCGACCCGCACTTCGAGCACCACGCGGACCTGCCGGTCGGGGCCGTCGGGGACGCCGAGGTGACCGTGCTCATGGGCTCGCTCGCCGGGCTGGACTCCCCGGCGGCGACCTACTCCCCCCTCGTCGGCGCGCAGCTGCGGCTGCCGCCGCGGGGCGTCGTCGCGCTGCCGGTCGACCCGGGGTTCGAGCACGGGGTCCTCGTGCTCGACGGCGCCGCGTCCGTCGGCGGCCTCGACGTCGGGCGCGGGCCGCTGCTCCTGCTCGACCCGGGCCGGGACCGGCTCGCGGTCCACGCGGGGTCCGACGGCGCGCTGCTCCTGCTCGTCGGCGGCGAGCCGTTCGGCGAGGACCTGCTCATGTGGTGGAACTTCGTCGGCCGCACGCACGAGGAGATCGAGGCCGCCCGGGCGGACTGGGAGGCCGGGCGGCGGTTCGGCACGGTCGAGGGCTACCCGGGCGCGCCGCTGCCGGCCCCGGCGCTGCCGACGACCCGGCTGCACGCGCGCCCGTCGCGCCGCTGATGGCGGTCCACCGGCTCGAGGCCGGGCCCGGCACCGTCGTCG
>JBQGCR010000686.1:0-8397 GCA_052038585.1 Kineosporiaceae bacterium | reverse complement strand
GGATCCGCTGCGCCGCAACGCCGCCCGGCGGCACGCCGACACGCCGGGAAGTCCGCCGGGAAGCCGCACGCCAAGCGCTGAAGAAGCGGCGGTCCGCTGCCGACAACCACAGTGCAGCCGGCGCCCGACGCCGGCGGCCATGGAACAGCCGTGGTCCGACCCTGGTCCGACCCGACGCCTCAACTAGGAGCAAGCGATGCTGGCACTCGTCGTCGACGACTCGCGGGCCATGCGGTCGATCCTCACCCGCCTCCTCGGCGGCCTCGGGTTCGACGTCGCGCAGGCCGGGGACGGCGCGGAGGCTCTCGCGGTGCTGGACGCGGGCACCCGGCCGGAGGTCATCCTCGTCGACTGGAACATGCCGGTCATGGACGGCCTGTCGTTCATCAAGGCCGTGCGCGCGCGCGAGGACCTGCGCGACATCAGCCTCATGATGGTCACCACCGAGAGCGAGCAGGGCCAGATCGTCCGGGCCCTCGCCGCCGGCGCCCACGAGTACGTCATCAAGCCCTTCACCGACGAGGTCATCGCCGAGAAGCTGGCGCTCCTGGGCCTGGTGGCGGCATGACCCCTCCCGCACCCGGCGGTCCCGCGCGGATCCGGGTGCTCGTCGTCGACGACTCGGTGGTCATCCGCCGCCTCGTCACGGACCTCCTCGCGGCCGACCCCGGCATCGAGGTCGTCGGCACCGCGCCGAACGGCCGGATCTCGCTGTCGAAGGTCGACGAGCTCACGCCCGACGTCGTGACGATGGACATCGAGATGCCGGAGATGAACGGCATCGCGGCGGTCCGCGAGATCCGCAAGAAGCACTCCAAGCTGCCGATCATCATGTTCTCCACGCTCACCGAGCGCGGGGCCAGCGCGACCCTCGAGGCCCTCGCCTCGGGCGCGAGCGACTACGTGACCAAGCCGTCCAACGTCGGCAGCGTCGCGCAGAGCCAGCAGAACATCCGCGAGCAGCTCATCCCCAAGATCAAGGCGCTGGCCGGCACCCGCCGGCTCACCGCGCCCGGCGGCGCCGGCGCCCCGCGCCTGCCCGTGCCGGCGGCGCGGCCCCGCGCGGCGCGCACCCACCCGTTCGGCGTGCTGGCGATCGGCTGCTCGACGGGCGGCCCGGACGCGCTCGCGACCGTGCTGCCGAACCTGCCGGCCGACCTGCCGGTGCCCGTCGTCGTCGTGCAGCACATGCCGCCGCTGTTCACCCGGCTGCTCGCGCAGCGGCTCGACGCCGCGTGCCGGCTGTCGGTGGTCGAGGCCGCGGACGGCGACCGCGTCGTCCCCGGCAAGGTGCTCATCGCCCCCGGCGGGAGTCACCTCGTCGTCGCCCGGCAGGGTGCAGAGCTGGTCGCCCGCCTCAACCAGGACCCGCCGGAGAACTTCTGCCGGCCGGCCGTCGACGTCCTGTTCCGGTCCGTCTCGGCGATGTACGGCGACCGCGCGCTCGCGCTCGTCCTCACCGGGATGGGCCGCGACGGGGAGAAGGGCGCGCGGGTCCTCCGCGACGCCGGAGGAGAGGTCTACGTGCAGGACGAACCGACGAGCGTGGTGTGGGGCATGCCCGGCGCCGTCGCGATGTCGGGTCTCGCCGACAAGGTGCTGCCGCTGGACCGGATCGGTCCGGACGCCGTGGCGGCCCTCGTCAAGCGCGTCCCGGCGGGGGTGGCGTGATGCCCCTCCAGGCGGCCGACTTCGGCTACGTCACCCAGATGGTGCGGCAGAAGAGCTCCATCGACCTCCAGCCCGGCAAGGAGTACCTCGTCGAGAGCCGGCTCGCGCCGATCGCCCGCAGCCTGGGCGAGAAGGACGTCGGCGGTCTCGTCGCCCGGCTGCGCCGCGGCGACAGCCAGCTCGAGTACGCGGTCGTGGACGCGCTGACGACGAACGAGACGTCCTGGTTCCGGGACAACCACCCGTTCGACGCGTTCCTCCACCACCTGCTGCCCGACGTCGCGAAGAACGCTGCGGGACGCCAGATCTCGATCTGGTCCGCGGCGTGCTCGAGCGGCCAGGAGGCGTACAGCCTCGCGATGCTCCTGCTCGACTGGCTGCCCTCGCACCCGGGGTACTCGGCCCGCATCCACGGGACCGACATCTCCCGCAAGATGGTCGACCGCGCCCGCGCGGCGCGGTACTCCCAGCTCGAGGTCAACCGCGGGCTGCGGGCGCCCTACCTGGTCAAGTACTTCGACCAGCAGGGGCGCGACTGGTGCCTGCGGCCGCAGGTCACCTCGATGTGCACCTTCACCGAGGGCAACCTCGCGCACCCGCCGGTCGGCGTGCCGGCCAGCGACATCGTGTTCCTGCGCAACGTCCTCATCTACTTCGACATGGACGTCAAGCGCCAGGTCCTGTCCAACGTCAGGCGCGTGCTGCGCCCGGGTGGCTACCTCGTGCTCGGTGGAGCGGAGAGCACCCTCAACCTCGACGCGGCCTTCCAGCGGATGGAGATGGGAAAGGCCGTCGTCTTCAAGCACTCAGGAGGTGCCGCGTGAGCGCGATCGAGGAGTTCGAGGCCGCCCGGGAGGACCTCGAGGCCTTGCTGATGGAGGTCCTCGGGGCGGTGTTCGCCGAGGAGGCGATGCCCGTCTGGGACGAGAGCATCGCCGCGGGCCCCGTCGTCCGGTCCGACCTCGCCATCCACGACGAGGTCGAGGACTCGTACACGATCGTCGAGATCCGCGTCGGCTCGGTCATGGCGCGGGTGCTCGCCTCTCGCATGATGGGCCTGCCCGACCCCGGACCCGAGGACCTCCTCGACGCGGTCGGCGAGCTCGGCAACATCGTCGGCGGGAACGTGAAGTCACTCCTGCGCCACTCCTGCCGACTGTCCCTGCCGTCCTCCGAGATCGCGGAGGGCGCCACGGAGCCCCACCCGGACGCCGTCGTCGTCCGGTCGTCCGTCCTCGGCCAGGTCGTCGAGCTCTCCGTGCGCGCCGCGGGGGACCACGACGGCAAGTTCTGGCCGGGTGCAATCAGCCAGCCCCACGCCCTGGAGACACCGCGATGAAGATCCTGATCGCCGACGACAGCAAGGCCATGCGGATGATCGTCGTCCGCACGCTGCGTCAGGCCGGCCTCGCCGGCCACGAGGTCGTCGAGGCCACGAACGGCCGCGAGGCGCTCGAGCTCGTGCCGTCCGTCGCCCCCGACCTCATCCTCTCGGACTGGAACATGCCCGAGATGACGGGCATCGACTTCCTGCGCGCGCTGCGCGCCGGCGGGTCGACGATCCCGTTCTGCTTCGTCACCTCCGAGGGCTCCGACGAGATGCGCGCGCTCGCCGAGGAGGCCGGCGCCATCGGCCTCATCGCCAAGCCGTTCACCGCGGAGACCTTCGAGGACATGCTCTCGCCGGTGATGTCGTGATGGACACCGCGCTGGAGACCCCGCTGCCGAGCCGGCAGGCCGTCCGCTCGCTCGTCGAGGACCTCACCGGCCGCTCGACGGACCTGCACGACGGCGTGCCCGTGCCGACGAGCCCGCACAACCTCTACGCGGTCTACGTCAACAACAGGGTGCAGACCGCGGCCGTCGTCGTCGTCGACCTCGCGCTCGGCTGCCGGATGGGCGGCGCGCTCGGCATGCTGCCCAAGGGCGGCGTCGACGACGCGATCGACGAGAAGGACATGCCCGAGATGATGCGGGACTGCTGCTACGAGGTCCTCAACGTCATGGCCTCGGTGTTCAACGTCCCGGGCGCGCAGCACGTGCGCCTCTACGAGCTCTACGGCCCGGCGGGGCAGCTGCCGGGGGACGTCAAGCAGTTCGCCGAGACCCTCGGCAACCGCATGGACGTGCGCCTGTCCGTCGCCGGCTACGGCGACGGCCTGATGTCCGTGGTCGTGCGCTGACGGATCCGTCTGCGCGACAGCAGTCCTGAGGAGAGACGATGTCCGAACACGCCGTGGAGGCCCCCGCCGCCCCCCGTGCCGCCGCCGTGCCGCCCCGTGCGGGCACGGTCAAGGAGGTGCGCGTCGGGCGCCAGGGCATCTACGACCACCGCCGCCAGCTCGCCGCGAACGAGCTGCTGTTCCGCTCCACCGCACCGACCTGGACGCCGTACGGCGCCGGGCCGGAGGAGGAGGTGCACAGCGAGCAGGCGACGAGCCAGGTCATCGCGTCGACGTTCGGCACCTTCGGCGTCGACGCGATCTCCGACGGCAGGCCGCTGTTCATCAACTTCACGCGGGCCTTCCTCACCGGCGTCATCCCGCTGCCGGTGGAGCCTGACCGCGTCGTCGTCGAGGTCGTCCGCAACGTCGCGGTCGACCGCGAGCTGCTCATCGGCCTCGGCGACCTCAAGAGCGCCGGTTACCGGATCGCGGTGCACGACTTCGGCGGCACCGTGGACCGCTCGCCGCTCGTCGAGCTCGCGGACTTCGTCAAGATCGACGTCAACCAGGTCAAGCCGGTGCTCCTGCCGGGCCTGGTCGCCGCGGTCCGGGCGGGCGGCGCGACGCTCGTCGCGCGCAACGTCGAGGACGCCGAGACGTTCACCCGGTGCGTCGAGCTCGACTTCGAGCTCTTCCAGGGGGCGTACCTGCAGCGTCCGGTCGTCCTCGAGCGCCGCACGCTCACGCCGTCGCAGGTCATCTGCGCGCGGCTGCTCAACGACCTCGGCGACGCCGAGGCGCCCATCGCGCGGATCGAGCAGATGGTCGGCAGCGACCCCGGTCTCACGCTGCGGCTGCTGCGCACCGCGAACTCGGCGGCGGGCGGCGCCCGGCACGAGGTCACCTCGCTGCGGCAGGCGCTCGTGCTCATCGGCCCGCGCCGGCTGCGCTCGTGGGTCGTCCTCACCCTCCTCGAGGGCGGGCTCCAGTCGACGACGTCGGACGACCTGTGGCGGGTCCTCGCCCGTGCCTTCGCCTGCCAGAAGCTCGCGACGGCGCAGGAGGACCTCGCGTTCACCGTCGGCCTGCTCTCCGGCGCGGCCGAGCTGCTCGGGGCCGAGGCCGGGTCGGTCGCGCAGACCGCCGGCGTCGGCGACGAGACGATGCACGCCCTCGTCGACGGCACCGGCCCCGCGGGCAAGGCGCTGCGCGCCGTCCTCGCCCACGAGCACGACGACACCGGGGAGATCCCCGCGACGGGCCTGGCGCCCTTCGACGTCTCCCGCGCCTACCTCGAGTCGCTGTCGGAGAGCCTGCAGATCGTCCACGACCTCACGGGCAGCTGACCGGTTCGTCCGCTCGATGCCGGAACGCCTCCTGCGCGGGCCGTTCGACCCCTGGTCGGACGGCCCGCGTCGCTATCGTGACGACGTGGACGACCGCGGTGCTGCCGGTGAGCAGCACCTGCGCGACCTGTTCGACTCCGTGGACGAGGGCTACTGCCTCGCCGAGATGGTCCTCGACGACGCCGGCGAGGCGGTCGACTACCGCTTCCTCGAGGTCAACGCCCGCTTCGAGGCGATGACCGGGCTCGCGGACGCCGTCGGCCGGACGGCCCGCGAGCTCGTGCCCGGCCTCGAGGACGTCTGGGTGCGCACCTACGCCCGGGTCGCCCTCGACGGGGTGACGACGCGCTTCGAGCAGGGGTCGGCGGTCATGGGCCGCTGGTTCGACGTCCACGCCGTGCCGGCCCGGCCGCGCGGCCGGTTCGCGCTCGTCTTCCGGGACGAGACGGCGCGCCGGCAGGCCGAGGAGGCGCTGCGCCGCAGCGAGGCCCTCGCCCGCGCGACGGCGGACGACCTGCGCGAGCGGACGGCGTTCCTCACCGAGCTCACCTCGCTCCTGCCGGGCCTGCTGCGGGTCGAGGACGTCGAGCAGGGCCGGACCGTCCTGGTCGGCGGGCGCACCGAGAGCGTCGTCGGGCGCCCGGCCGAGGACCTGCTCGCCGACCTCGAGGCCTCCGGCGGCGACCTCCTGTCGGCGGTCCACCCCGACGACGTCGCGGCCTACCGCGCCCACACCCGCTCCCTCGCCGACCTCGCGGACGGGCAGACGGCGACGCTGGAGTTCCGGGTGCGGCACGCGGACGGCTCCTGGCGCTGGCTCTCCGCGCGCGACGTCGTCCTCGACCGGGGCGACGACGGCCGGGTCCGCCGGGTGCTCGGCTTCGCGACCGACGTCACCGACGCCAAGGCGGCCGAGGCCGCGCTGCTGCGGACCGCCTCGGTCCAGGCCTTCCGGGCCAGGCTCGGCGACGCGATCCGCGGCCTGACCGACCCCGTGGCGATCCAGGCCGGGGCCGCACGGGCGCTCGGCGAGCACCTGGGCGCCGACCGGGTGCACTACGCCGAGGTCGACGCCGCCGCGGGCGCCGTCGTCGTCGCCGTCGACTGGGCGCAGGGGCTCGACGGGGTGGCCGGCCGGCACCCGCTCGGCCCGGACACCCTGGACCTGCTCGCCCGGCTGCGCGACGAGGGCCCGCTCGTCGTCGAGGACGTCGCCACCGACACCCGGCTGCCGGCGGACCTCGACGGTCACCCGCTGCTGCGCGGCGTCCGCTCGGTCGTCCTGTGGCCGCTCGTCAAGGAGGCCGCCACGGTCGCCGTCCTGGCGGTGCACGGCGCCGCACCGCGGGCGTGGAGCGACGACGACGTCGCCGCGGTGGACGACACCGCCGAGCGGACGTGGTCGGCCGTGCACCGGGCCCGGGCCGAGGCAGCGCTCGCCCGCCGGTCGGCCCGCGCCGAGCTCGTCGCGGACCTGCTCGCGACGCTCGAGAGCCAGCCGACGCTGCAGGCCCAGCTCCAGCGCCTCGCCGAGCTCCTCGTGCCGTCGTTCGCCGACTTCGCGACGGTCGAGCTGCCGGACGGCGAGACGACGCTGCTCGGGCTGGCCCACCGGGACCCGGCGCTCGTCGAGACGCTGCGCGAGCTGCGCCGCGACCACCGCCTGCGCCCCGACGACCCGAACTCCGTCGCCCAGGCGGCCCGGGGCCGGCCGCAGCTCATCTCCGACCTCACCCCCCAGCTGCAGGACGCCCTCGCGCCCGACGAGCGCAGCCGCGTCCTGCTGCGCCGGCTCGCCAACCGCTCGCACATGGCGGTGCCGCTGCGCCTGGGCCACGGGGAGGACGGCGTCCTCGTCGTCGGGCTCTCGGACCCGGCCCGGCCCCTGTTCGACGAGCAGGCGCTCGCCTTCCTCACCGAGGCCGCGCAGCGCGCCGGGATCGTGCTTGCCGCCGCCCGCCTGCGCCGCGACGAGCACGACGTCGCCGTCCGGCTGCAGCGCGCGCTCCTGCCGGACCGGCTCGTCTGGCACCCGGACGTCCTCCTCGACGCCCGGTACGAGGCGGCCAACGACCTCCTCGAGGTCGGCGGCGACTGGTACGACTCCTTCTCCTGGCCGGACGGGCACGTCGGGCTCGTCGTCGGCGACGTCGTCGGCCACACCCTCGACTCGGCGGCGACGATGGGCCGGCTGCGCGCCGCGACCGCCGCCCTCGCGACGACGCTGCCGCCGAGCCCGGCAGCCCTCCTCGAGGCGCTGGAGCAGTTCGCCCGCGGACCCGACGGCACCGACTACGCGACCGCCGTCTGCGTCGTCCTCGACCCCGCGACCGGGGACCTCACGTGGTCCTCGGCGGGGCACCCGCCACCCGTCGTCGCCGAGCCGGGCCGGCCGCCGCGCCGGCTCACCGGGGCCCAGGCCCCGCCGGTCTGCGCGGTGGCGGCCGGGCCGCGGCCCGAGGCGACCGTCCGGCTCGCGCCCGGGGCCCTCGTCGTCCTCTACAGCGACGGCCTCGTCGAGCGCCGGCGCGAGCCGATCGACGTCGGGATCGGCCGCCTCGAGGAGGCCGCCGGCCGCTGCGCCGCAGTGGGTTCGGGGGCGCAGGAGGCGGCGCGCAGCATCGTCGACCAGGTCGCCGGCGCCGGGACGGTGGAGGACGACGTCGTCGTCGCGTGCCTGCACTGGACGCCCGCCCGCGCGCGCTTCGAGCACCGGCTCGCCGGTCCGCGCGACCTCGCCGCGTCGCGCCGGGCGCTGCGGGCGTGGCTCGCCGAGCAGGACGTCGACCGCGCGAGCGCGGAGGACGTGCTCCTGTGCCTCGGCGAGGCGTGCAGCAACGCCGTCGAGCACGCCTACGCCGGCGGCCCGCCGGGGCCGGTCGACGTCGAGGTGACCCACCACGGCGGCCACCTCACCGGCCGGGTGCGCGACCACGGCGCGTGGCGCCCGGGCGCCCGGCAGGACCCGTTCCGCGGCAGGGGGACCGCGATCATGACCGGCCTCGCCGTCCGCTTCGACCGGACCACCGGGCCGGACGGCACGTCCGTCGTCGCCGTCCTGCCCGTCCGGCCGTCCGTGACCGCCGACCTGCAGCGCGAGGAGGTGGCCGGGTGAGCGAGCCTCTCGCGACGTTCACGGTGACCGACGCCGACGGCGGCGCCGTCCGCGTCGGCGTGCGCGGCGAGGTCGACATGACCAACGCCGACGAGCTGGC
>JBQGCR010000685.1:0-3917 GCA_052038585.1 Kineosporiaceae bacterium | reverse complement strand
GTGCGGAGTCGGCGGTCAGGGGGTGGGCTTGCCGGCGGTGTAGGCCCAGCGGGCGAAGAAGGTCGTCAGGTCCTGGCCGCTGACCTGCTCGGCGAGGGCGACGAGGTCGGCCGTCGTCGCGGACTTCCCGCGCTTCGTCGCGTACCACTGACGCAGCAGCTGCGAGAACGCCGCGTCGCCGATCCGGGTGCGCAGGGCGTAGAGGGTCGCGGCGCCGCGCAGGTAGGACGACGACGCGAAGAGCTGGTCCGGGCCGGGGTCGGCCATGACCGGGCCCCACAGGTCGGTGTTCGTCGCCGGCACCGCCATGACGGCGTCGAACTGCTGCTTCAGGGTCTTCCCGCCGCGGCGGGCCTGCCAGAGCCACTCGGCGTACGTCGCGAAGCCCTCGTTGAGCCAGATGTCCTTCCAGCGGCGCGGGCCGACGGCGTTGCCGTACCACTGGTGCGCGAGCTCGTGGGCGACGGTCACCTCGTCCGCCGAGCCCGAGTACACCGGCCGGGTCTGGGTCTCCAGGGCGTAGCCGACGCTGTCGTCGTCGACGATCGCGCCGAACGAGCCGAACGGGTACGGGCCGAACACGCTGCGGTAGTAGGCGATCATGTCGTCCTGGAGGGCGAGCGCGGCGTTGGTCCGGGTCAGGGCCGCGCCGGTGACGCCGTCGTCCACCGCGTCGACGATCGGCAGGCCCGAGGGTGTCGTCGTCCGGCGCAGGTCGTAGTCGCCGATCGACGCGGTGACGAGGTAGGTCGACATCTCCTGGGTCGAGCGCCACCGCCACGTCGTCCAGCCGTCCGCGGTCACCGGACCGCCGACGGGCTCGCCGTTGCCGACCGCGACCTTGCCCTTCGGCACGGTGACGACCAGGTCGACGCTCGCCTTGTCGCGCGGGACGTCGTTGCACGGGAACCACGTCGAGGAGCCCTCGGGCTCGCTGACGACGAGCGCGCCGTCCGCGGTCGACCACCAGCCGTAGGGGGCGCCGGTGGCGTCCGTGGGGTTGCCCATCGTGCCGGAGTACGTGACCTTGACCCGCACGTCGACGCCGGCCGGCAGCGCGGCCGCGGGACGCACCCGCAGCTCGCCGGGGCTCTGCGAGAACGTCGCCGCGCGGCCGTTCACCGACACCGCGCTCACGGTGAGCCCGCGCAGGTCGAGGCTGAAGGACGCGAGCGCCACGGTGGGCCGCACGTCGAGCGTCGCGACGGCGAACATCGCCCGCGTCGTCGGGGTGTAGCGCAGGTCGAGCCGGTAGTGCTGGACGTCGTACCCGCCGTTGCCCGCCTTCGGGAAGTACGGGTCGCCGCCCGAGGCGCTGCCGTCGACCGGCGCCGCGGCGGCGTGCGCGGCACCGGTCACGACGACGGGGGCGAGCAGGACGAGGGCCACCGGCAGGGCGGCGAGGCGGGACAGGCGGCGCACGGGTCCTCCCGGACGGACGGGCGAGGTCGACGGCGAACGGTACCGCCGACCCGACCGGTCGTGGACACCTGCCCGGGACGTGGGCCCGGGGTCCGGGCGCGCCGTCGTCGGGGAGCATGTGGACGTGGACGTCGAGGAGACGCTGTTGCCCGGGGTCGGGATCCGCTACGAGTTCACGACCCGCTCGGGCGTGCACCTCGGGGTGGTCGCGCGCCGCGACGGCCAGGTGACGCTCGTGACGTACGGCGGGGACGACCCGGACGCCGCGACGGAGGTCGCCGCGCTGGACCGCGCGGAGGCCGAGGCGCTCGCGGAGATGCTCGGTGCGCCGCGGATCGTCGAACGCTTCGCCGACCTCACCCGCGAGGTGCCGGGCCTGAGGTCGGAGCGGGTCGAGGTGCCGCCCTCCGGCCGCTACGTCGACCGGCCGCTCGGCGACACCCGGGCGAGGACCCGCACCGGGGTGTCCGTCGTCGCCGTCGTCCGCGGCAGCGAGGTCGTCGCCTCGCCGGCGCCGGGGGAGCGGTTGCGGGCCGGGGACGTCCTCGTCGTCGTCGGGACCGACGACGGCATCGCCGCGCTCCGGCGGATCCTGGGCGAGCCGGCGGGCTGACCCGTGCACCCGGCGCCGGCCTTCCTCGTCGAGCTCGGTGCGCTGCTCCTGCTGCTCGGGGCGGCGGGGGCGCTGGCGTGGCGGACCGGGATGTCGGCCGTCCCGGCGTTCCTCGTCGCCGGCCTGCTCGTCGGGGAGGGCAGCGCCTTCCCCGCGGAGTCGGCGGCGGGCTTCCTCGACAGCGCGGCGACCATCGGGGTGGTCCTGCTCCTGCTCAGCCTCGGCCTGGAGTTCTCCTCCGAGGAGTTCGCCTCCGCGCTGACCCGGCACGCCCCGAGCGGGGTGGTCGACCTGCTGCTCAACGCCACCCCGGGCCTGCTCGCCGGGCTGTGGCTCGGCCTGGGATGGGGCGGGGCGCTCGCGCTCGCCGGCGTCACCTGGGTGTCCTCGTCCGGGATCGTCGCCCGCACGGTCGTCGACCTCGGCCGGGTCTCCTACCGGGAGACCCCCGCGGTGCTCTCGGTGCTCGTCCTCGAGGACCTCGCGATGGCGCTCTACCTGCCGCTGCTCGGCGTCGTCCTCGCCGGGGCCGGGGTGCTCGCCGGCGTGCTGAGCGTCGGGGCCGCCGTGACCGCCGTCGTCGTCGCCGTCACGGCGTCGCGGGTGGCCGGCCCGTGGCTCGACCGCTTCCTCGCCCACGAGTCCTCCGAGCAGGTGCTGCTGCGGGTCCTCGGGCTGACCCTCGTCGTGGCGGGCGCGGCGGAGTACCTGGGGCTGTCCGCCGCGGTCGGGGCGTTCCTCGTCGGGCTCGCCGTGCCCGGACGGTCGGCCGAGGCGGCCCGCGAGGTGCTGCGGCCGCTGCGCGACCTCTTCGCGGCGGCGTTCTTCCTCTCCTTCGGCTACGCGACGGACGTGCGCGACGTCGGGCCCGTCCTCCCGGCCGCCGCGGCGCTGGCGCTCGTCACCGGCGTGACCAAGGTGGCCACCGGCTGGTACGCCGCGCGCCGCGACGGGGTGGGCAGCCTCGGCCGGTGGCGGGCGGGGACCGCCCTCGTCGCCCGGGGCGAGTTCTCCGTCGTCGTCGCCGGCCTCGCCGTGACGTCCGGCGCCGCCGGGGTGGGACCGCTCGCGACGGCGTACGTGCTCATCACCGCCGTGAGCGGTCCCCTCGTCACCCGGGCCGTCGGCGCCCGGCGGGACGTCAGCCGAGCGGGCCGCCGTTCCACGCGCTGATGAGCGCGCCGTTGCCGGGCGTCAGGACGTCCGGGTAGTGCGGCACCGGACCGTGCCACGCCCCGTGCCCGCCGTCGAAGACGGTCCGGCCGCGGTAGAGGTCGACCTGCCCGTCCCCGGTCGGTGCCTGGACCTCGAGGACGGCCGAGCGGCGGTGCTCGCGCAGCCGGGTCCGGTCGGCGTCGAGGAACGTCTGCTCGCCCGACGTCGGCCACGTCGGGCCCTGCGTCGCGTACGAGGCGAGCGTCAGCGTGATGCCGCACCGCGGGCCGGCGACGACGTCGGGCAGCAGCGAGACCTCGGCGCGCGTCAGCGGCGTCACGGCGCCGTCGTCGCTCGTCCACCGGTTCCACAGCACGGGCGGGCCGGCCGGGTCGGTCAGCGGCGACGCCGGCGACCAGGAGCCGGCCGCGCGGTAGCGCACGTCGCGCCGCAGCGTCCCGCTCGCGTCGGTGAGCGTGACGGCGAGGTCGGTCGGCGAGAGCGCGCAGTGGCGGTGCGCGACCTCGGGGCGCTCGCTGACGCAGCTGACGACGGCGTCGTCGTCACCGGCCTCGACGCTCACCGTGGCGCCGCGCTCGGGCGAGCCGACGGCGTAAACGACGGCGGTGCCGTCCGGCGCGACGACGGCGACGCCGAGGACGGCGAGGGTGCTGGCCGGCCGGACGGCGGCCCCACCGGCGTCCCGGGTCACCTCCGCCTCGTCGTC
>JBQGCR010000684.1:0-2568 GCA_052038585.1 Kineosporiaceae bacterium | reverse complement strand
CCCCTCAACCTGCTCTTCGCGGCGTACGCGATCGGCCGACTCCTCACCGCCGTCGGCATCACGCCGGGCGGGGTGGGCGTCACCGAGGCCGCGACGACGATCGTGCTCGTCGGGTGGGGTGCCGGCAACGCCGAGGCCACGGCCGGCGTCGTGCTCTTCTCGATCATCACGCACCTCATGGAGGTGCCCCTCGGCGGGCTCGGGTGGCTCCTGTGGTCGCTCAGCGCCAAGTCCGAGCCGCCCGCCGAGGGCGAGGAGCCGGTCTTCGCCCGCCCCGCCTGAGGGGTTCTCGGCCGGGCCGCGTCAGCTAGCGAGGAACGCCGCGACCGCGCCGTGCAGCGCCGCGAGGTCGTCGACGTGGACGAGCTCGCGCGTCGAGTGCATCGAGAGCAGGCCGACGCCGATGTCCACCGTGGGGATGCCGAGCCGGGTCGCCGCGATCGGGCCGATCGTCGAGCCGCCGGGGATGCTGTTGGGGTTGACGTAGTGCTGGAACGGCACGCCCGCGCGGTCGCAGGCGGCGGCGAAGAGCGCCTCGCCCCGGGCCTCGGTCGTGTACCGCTGGCGCGCGTTGACCTTGAGCAGCGGGCCGCCGCCGGGGCGCGGCCGGTTCGTGGGGTCGTGCTTCTCGGGGTGGCCCGGGTGGACGAGGTGGCCGGCGTCGCTCGAGAGCAGCCAGGAGGCGCGGAAGGACCTGGCCGCCTCGGAGCGCCCGGCCCCGAGCCCCTCGAGGACCCGGCCGAGCACGTCCTCGAGGAACGGCCCGCCGGCGCCGGTCACGGAGTCCGAGCCGACCTCCTCGTGGTCGAACGCGGCGAGCACGGGGATGTGGTCGGTGTCGGCCGGCGCGTCGAGGAGGGCCCACAGGCCGGCGTGGACGCTCGTGAGGTTGTCCATCCGCCAGGAGGCCAGCAGGTCGCCGCGGGCACCGATGCGGGCCGGCTCCTGGGTGTCGGCGAGGAAGAGGTCCCAGGCGACGGCGTCGCCGACGAGCTCGCGCAGCCAGTGCGCGCGGTCGTCCGGGGCGGGGCCGTCGGCCGTCCCGACGACGGGCAGGAGCTGGCGCTGCACGTCGGGGGCGAAGCCGTCGTTGACCGCGCGGTCGAGGTGGATCGCGAGGTGCGGGATGCGCGCGACGGGGCCGGAGCGGACGAGGCGCGTGCTGCCGTCGGCGTCGACGACCCGGCCGGCGACGGCGAGGTCGCGGTCGAACCACGACGGGAAGGTCGGGCCGCCGTAGACCTCGACGTTGAGCCGCTCCCAGCCGTGCTCGCGGACCACCGGGTTGGGCTTGAGGCGGAAGGTCGGGCTGTCGGTGTGCGCGCCGAGGATGCGGAAGGGCGTCGTCGGGCCGGCACCCTGCGGGACGCGCCAGGCGATGACGGCGCCGTCCCGGACGACGACGTAGGCCCCGGGCGCGCTCGGCCAGGCCTGCGTCTCGTCGAGCTCGGTGAACCCGCCGGCGACGAGGTGGTCGCGGGCGACGGCGGCGGCGTGGAAGGCCGTCGGCGAGGCGATGACGTACTCGGCGAAGGCGGCGGCGACGGCGTCCGGGGTGCTCTGGCTCACCCGGCCATCCTGTCAGCCGCCCGGGGGACGCACCCTCCCCACCCCGTCCCGGCGCCGGCTACACCGCAGTAAGTGTCGCCACAGCAGCAGTTACTGCGGTGTAGCCCGCACCGGGCCCGCAGATGGTGGCGCGCGCTACGCCGCAGTAAGTGTCGCCACAGCAGCAGTTACTGCGGTGTAGCCCGCGATGGGGTGCGCCGGAGGAGCGTCAGCGGGTGCCGACGAGCCGGCGGACCTGGCGCTCGCGGGCCTGCGTCGCGAGGGGGTCGTCGAGCCCGGCCGGCTCGAAGGGGCGCCCGGTGGCGCGCTCGGCGGCGACGGCGATGAGCGCGTCGGACACCATCGGGTTCGCGGGCAGCAGCGGGCCGTGGAGGTAGCTGCCGATGACGTTGAGCCGGCGCGCCCCCTCGGTGCCGTCCTCGCCGTTGTTGCCGTGGCCGGCGAGCACCCGCCCGAACGGCTCCTGCCCGCTGCCGAGCACGGTCGAGCCCGAGTGGTTCTCGTAGCCGACGACGCGGCCGAGCCCGGTCTCGAGGCAGACCGGCCCGATCATCCGCTTGTCGTTGCCGCGGGTCGTCACGTCGAGGATGCCGAGCCCGGGCAGCACCTGGCCGCCGACGGTGTGGAAGCTGTTGCCGAACAGCTGGTACATCCCGCAGATCATGAGCATCGGGACGCCGTCGTCGGCGAGCGACTTCAGGGTCGGGCCGATCGCCGCGAGGTCGGCCTCGACGCGGGCCTGGCCGGAGTCCTGGCCGCCGCCGCCGGTGAACAGGTGTGCGTCGCGCCGGAAGTCGCTGCCCGGGTCGTGGAGCACCACCTCGGCGGTGTACCCGTGCCGGCGGATCCGCCCGGCGAGCGCGTGCGTGTTGCCGCGGTCGCCGTAGATGCTCATCTCGCGCGGGTAGAGGTGGACGAGGGTGATCGTCCCCTTGCTCGTCCCGGCCGGCTCGTAGCGCTCGGTCGTGCTCATGCGGGCGTCTCCTCCCCGAAGCGGTC
>JBQGCR010000683.1:0-1544 GCA_052038585.1 Kineosporiaceae bacterium | reverse complement strand
CGGGGCGTTGTGGACCGCGACCCGCGCGGCCACCCCCCCCCCCCCCGGCCGGCCGGCGGCCGCGCACCGTCCGCCGCGCGCGCGCCCCTGCCGGGCGCGCGGCTCGGCGGCCAGGGTGGCGACGGCGCGGCGCAGCCCGTCGGGGGCGGCGGGGTCGTGGAGCAGGCCGGACACGCCGGTCTCGACGAGCTCCCGCACGGCCGGGCGGTCCGCCGCGACCACGGCCACGCCGCTGGCCTGGGCCTCCGGCACGGTCTGGCAGAAGGTCGCGTCCTCGCCGAGGTGGACGAAGACGTCGAGGGAGGCGAAGGCGGCCGCGAGCTGCTCGCCGGCGAGGAACCCGGTGAAGACGGCGCCCGGCAGGCGCCGCTCCAGGGCCGCGCGCTCGGGGCCGGCGCCGACCACGACGAGCCGCACCCCGGGGAGCCCGGCCAGCTCGCCGAGGCGGTGCAGCGGCTTGTCCGCCGTCAGGCGTCCGACGTGGCCGACGACGACCTCGCCGTCGGCCGCCCAGGCGCGGCGCAGGGCCCCGTCGCGACGGTGCGGCCCGAAGAGGTCGAGCGAGACGCCGCGGGCCCACACCTGGGGGTCGGGGACGCCGTGGGAGACCAGCCGCCGGCGGAGCGCCGCGGAGGGGACGAGCACCCGGTCGGCGCGCCGGTGCAGGCGGAGCAGGCGCCGGTCCGTCACGGGCTCGCGGGAGTGGGAGACGACGGTGGGCAGGCCCAGGCGCCGCGCCGCGCGCAGCGCGACCGCGCCGAGGGCCTCGGGCGACCCGACGTGGACGAGGTTGGGCCGGATCCCGGCGAGCACGCGGCGCACCTCGCCGTCGGGCACGCCGAGCAGGTGCGGGTGGGGCCGGGCCCGTCCCGCACGCCCCACCCGCTGCACGGGCAGGCCGTCGTGCTCGGGGGCGCCGGGGCCCGGCGCTACCAGCACGGGCTCGTGCCCGGCGGCGGCGAGGTGCCGGGCCACGTGGCGCACCGTGGTGCTGCTCCCGTCCTCCCGGGGGAGGAGTGACTCGGTGACGAGGGCGATGCGCATGCCACGACGGTGACGTGCCCGGGTGAACGCCGGGTGGTCCCCAGGCGGGGCGGGGGTGAAGACCTGAGGCGGGTCAGGCCCCCGCGTCGCCGAGGTAGGCCTGCGCCAGCCGGGTCACGAACTGGTAGACGCCGTCCTCGGCCGGCGCGAGCGGGCCGGGCACGAAGCCGGGGTTGTGGATGCCGCGCTGCACCGACTCGCACGCCGCCCAGTCCTGCCGGTTCGTCAGGTCCCAGAAGTCCACGGCGTACGCCGGGTCGAAGCCCTCGCGCTCGGCCACGGCGCGCGGGAACGCCCACGAGCACTCGATCCGGGTGACGCCCGGGCTCACCGGCGTGAGCAGGTGCGACATGACGTAGTCGGGGTGCAGGCTCATGAGCAGGTTGGGCATGAGGACGGCGTACATCACCGTCTCCTGCTCCTTCTCCGACAGCCCGACCATCGTCTCGCCGTCGCTGTGGCCGTCGAAGGACATGGTCGTGACACCGTCGCGCAGCGCC
>JBQGCR010000682.1:0-7298 GCA_052038585.1 Kineosporiaceae bacterium | reverse complement strand
GCGAGCGTCAGCCGGCTCACGGGGGCGTAGTCGTCGACCAGGCCGTGCACGCCGAGCGCGGCGAGCTCGTCCTCGACGTGCGGGGCCAGGCCGTCCCCGCAGACCTTGTCCCGCGGCAGCGCGGCGCGGTCGAGGAGCGCCACCCGGGCGCCGGCGGCGAGGGCCGCGAGGGCCGCGGCGCTGCCGGCGGGGCCGGCGCCGACGACGACGACGTCGAACCGGTCGGGCGTCGGGGCGGCAGGCATCCTGGAAGCATCGCCGCCGGGCGGCCACACTGCACCTCATGGCGTCAGCCCTCGACACCGCCGAGCAGGTGCACTGCGAGACCCGCGCGCAGTGGCGGGCCTGGCTCGCCGAGCACCACACGCAGCCGCGCGGGGTGTGGCTCGTCAGCTGGAGGACCGCCACGGGCCGGCCGGCCGTGGGCTACGAGCCGTCGGTCGAGGAGGCCCTGTGCTTCGGCTGGGTGGACTCGGTCGCCCGCCGGCTCGACGACGACCGGACGATGCTCTACTTCGCCCCGCGCAAGAAGGGCAGCGGGTGGGCGCGGACGAACAAGGACCGTGTCGCGCGGCTCGAGGCGGCCGGGCTCATGGCCGACGCCGGACGCGCCGTCGTCGACGCCGCCCGGGCGGACGGCTCGTGGACCCTGCTCGACGACGTCGAGAACCTCGTCGTCCCCGACGACCTCGCCGCCGCCTTCGACCGGCACCCCGGCTCGCGCGAGCGGTGGGACGCCTTCCCGCGCTCGGCGCGCCGCGGCATGCTCGAGTGGCTCGTCCAGGCCCGGACGGCGCCGACCCGCGAGCGGCGCCTCGAGCGGATCGCGGAGGGCGCGGCCCGCGGCGAGCGGGCGCTCTAGGCGATTTCCTCCCCGCCGCACCCTTGAACCGGGCGAAGCGCGTGATAGCGTGGCCACTGGTTGCAGTTGCAGTTCCGTACGCCCTCGACGCCCGCGGACCACATCCCGCCGGGCGTCGACTTGCACGAGGGTCCTGACAGGTCCTGTAAGTGGGACGGACGAATATCGCGGCAGCCCGGGGCCGGCGCAGTGTCGGCACCGAACGCCAGCCCAACAGGAGCAGTCAGATGGCACTCGGTACCGTGAAGTGGTTCAACAGCGAGAAGGGCTACGGCTTCATCTCCCAGGACGGCGGCGGCGCCGACGTCTTCGTCCACTACTCGGCCATCCAGAGCGACGGCTACCGTTCGCTCGAGGAGAACCAGCGCGTGGAGTTCGAGATCACGCAGGGCGCGAAGGGTCCGCAGGCGGCCAACGTCCGCATGGTCTGAGCCTTCCCGCTCACCCAGGCACTTCCGGCGGGCCGTCCACCTCGGTGGGCGGCCCGTCCGCCGTTTGCGGCGGGCGTCGGCGAGGATGGGGCCATGTCGTACGTCGTCGTCAACGTCCTGACCGTGCCCGAGGGCAACGGCGCCACGCTCGAGCAGCGCTTCGCCGGCCGCGCGGGGATGGTCGAGCAGGCCCCGGGGTTCGAGCGCTTCGAGCTGCTCCGCCCGGCCGAGGGCACCGACACCTACCTCGTCTACACGCGCTGGCGCTCGAAGGAGGACTTCGAGAACTGGCAGGCCTCCCGCGCGTTCGGGGCCGGGCACGGGCGACCCGACGGCGGCCGGCAGGGCGACCAGGGCGACCAGCAGCCCTCCCCCGCCGAGCAGCAGGCCGCGCCCGCGCCGGCGGCCACCGGCTCGCAGATCTGGCAGTTCGAGGTCGTGCAGGACGCCGGCTGACGCCCTACAGCGCGAGCCACCCGGCGACGGGCAGGGCCAGCGCGCCGAGCAGCGCGAGGGAGCACGCGACCTCGACGAGGCCGACCCGGGTCACCGTCAGCGAGCGGTGCGGCAGGTGGACCGCCCGGAGCAGGTACGCGGTGAAGGGCACGAACAGCCACGCCGAGACGAACGCGGCGACCGGCAGGGCGACGGCGTGCCAGGCGACCGACGCCATGAACCACGACCGCTCGCCCCGCTCGCGGATCATCGTCTTGACGTAGAGCACCGTCCCGCCGAGGTAGAGGAAGCAGGCGACGGCGGCCGGGGCCACGTCGGCCATCGGCACGCGCCCGACCGCCGCGACGGCGGGGACGACGAGGCAGGCCTGGGCCGCCGACGCGAGGCCGCCGGCGACGTTGCGGTCGTCCCTGCGGCGGGCGAGGACGACGGTGACGACGGCGAGCGCGGCGAACGCCGGCGCGAGGCGGAGCACCTCCGGGCGGGCGACGACGACCGGCACCCCTGCGGCGGCCGCGACGGCGCCGTAGACGCGGAGCTGGTTCGCGTGGCGGGCGACCCGGCGGGTCTTGGTCGCCAGCAGGGCGAAGTAGGAGAACAGGTAGGCGGCGAGCCAGGCGACGAGCATCGGGACGTGCCACCAGGACGCCCGCCCGCCCCACGACGGCAGCAGGCCGACGGCGAACGGCACGAGGAGCATCGCCCAGGCGCCGTGCTGCGGCGGCAGCCACCGGCGCGCGGAGCGTCCTGGTGTGGAGGATCCGGGGCTGGAGGGCCTGCGGCCCGCGGCGCGGCGCGGGGTGGTCGTCGTCGCCATGCACGCATGGTGCTCCCGCCGCCGGCCCGCGGGAAGGACCGGGCGACCCGGCGCGCCGGGGCCGCAGGTCCCGCCCGCTACCAGTCCGGCCGGCGCAGCTTCTTCACCTGCCCGCGGCGGGCCTTGTCGTCGAGCCGGCGCCGGACCGACCCCCGGGTCGGCTTCGTCGGCCGGCGGGCCGGACCGGGCGGTGCCGCGGCCTCCCGGACGATCGCGGCCAGGCGCAGCCGCGCGGCGTCCCGGTTGCGGCGCTGGGAGCGGAACTCCGAGGCGACGACGACGAGGTGGCCGTCGACGAGCCGGTCCGCGAGGCGGGTGAGGACGCGCTCGCGGACGGCGCCGGTGAGCGCGGTCGAGGCCGCGACGTCCCAGGAGAGGCTGACCCGCGAGTCGGTCGTGTTGACGCCCTGCCCGCCCGGACCGCCCGAGCGGGAGAACTTCCACTCGAGCTCGTCCGGCGGGACGACGATCGTCGCTGTGATGTCGAGCGGGGCGTCCACCCGACCAGGGTGCCGCACGGCCGGCGGGGTACGGGACGGGCATGCGCATCGTCGTCACCGGCCTGTCCGGCAACCTCGGGACCGCCCTGCTGTGCCGCCTCGGCGCGCCCGGCAGCGGGCACGACGTCGTCGGCGTCGTCCGCCGGCCGCCGGAGGGCGGCGAGCCGTACCAGCTCGCCGAGTGGGTCGGGCTGGACCTCGCCGACGACCTGGCGGGTCCCCGGCTGCGCGAGGTGTTCGAGGGGGCGGACGCCGTCGTCCACCTCGCGTGGGCCTTCCAGCCGTCGCGCGACCTCGACCTGCTCGACCGGGCGACCGTCGGCGCGACCCGCGAGGTGCTCGCGGCGGCCGACTCCGCGCGCGTGCCGCACCTGCTCCACCTGTCCTCGCTCGGGGTGTACTCCCCCGCGCCGCCCGGCGACCCGACCGTCCGGATCACCGAGGACTACCCGCGCCGGGGTGTCGAGTCCCTGTCCTACAGCCGCCAGAAGGTCGCGGCCGAGGACCTGCTCGACGCGTACGAGGCGTCGCGGCCGGCGCGCCGCCGGATGACCGTCACGCGGGTCCGGCCGGGCATCGTCCTCCAGCGCGCGGCCGCGAGCGGGATGCTCCGGTACGGGGCCCCCGCCTGGCTGCCGACGCGGCTCGTGCCGCTGCTGCCCGTGCTCCCCCTCGACCGGGCCCTGACGTTCCCCGCGGTGCACGCCGACGACGTCGCCGCGGCGCTCGTCACCGCGCTCGAGCGGCGGGCCGGCGGGGCCTTCAACCTCGCGACGGAGCCGCCGGTCACCCGCGACCTGCTCGCGCAGGCCCTGGGCGCCGTCGGCGTCCACGTGCCGATGCCGCTCGTGCGCGGCGCGGCGGCGCTCGCCTACCGGGCGCACCTGCAGCCGCTCGACCCGGGCTGGCTCGACCTCGCGGCCGCCGTCCCGCTCATGGACACCACGCGCGCCCGCACCGAGCTCGACTGGGAGCCGGCGTACGACGCGCTCGAGGCGCTGGAGGACTTCGTCCGCGGGATCGGCGAGCACGCCGGGACGTCGAGCGCGCCGCTGCGGCCGCGGGCGGCGTTCGCCGAGGTTCGCCGGGCCGTGCTCCGCGGCCCGGTGTCGCTGCGCTCGCGCCCCTGACGGCGGCCGGGCCCGACAGGGCAGGATGACCGCCATGGCCGAACACCCCGAGCCGATGGAGCTTCGCGTCCTGCCCGACCGCCTCGCCGTCGCCCGGCTGCCGCACGACGCGCCGTGGCCCGTGCCCGGTCCGCGCGGCTTCGTCTCCGTGACCCGCACCGCCGGCGAGCTGTCCGTCGTCTGCGCCGAGGACGACGTGCCCGAGGGCGCCGACCCGGTCGAGCGCGGCTGGCACGCCCTCGAGGTCGTCGGCCCGCTCGACTTCTCGATGGTCGGCGTCATGGCGGCGCTGACCCGCCCGCTCGCCGACGTCGGCGTCTCGGTGTTCGTCCTGTCGACGTTCGACACCGACTACGTGCTCGTCCACGCCAGTGCCGTCGAGACCGCGGTCCATGCGCTGCGCGAGGCCGGGCACGCCGTCCACGCGGGGTGATCACGGGTCCTCCCCCTTCGTCAGCGGGGTCGCCATGACCTCGTGGACCCAGCCCGTCCCGGCGAGCACGCGCGCCGGTCCCGAGCCCGGCGGGGGGACGTAGGCGACCCACTGGTCGAGCCGGCGCGCCGAGCCGCTGCTCAGGAGCTGCTTCTCCCGCACGCCGGCGAGGTGGGCCCAGCGTCCGGTCAACCAGAGCCTGTTCCCGTCCTGAGCCGGCGTCCACGTGCCGACGCGCTCGGTCGTGAAGAGCCGCAGCTCTCCTCCGTCGGCCGTCGTCAGCCCGTAGCTGCGGTCCTCGGTCGGCAGGGACGACCAGCGGACGGTCAGCGCCTCGTGGGCCGCCCGCTCCTGCTCGGCCCGGACGCGCGAGACGAGCGCGGGTCCGGTGACGTCCGAGCCGCCTCGCCCGTCGAGCAGCTGCGCCCACGCGGTGCTGAGCCGGTCGGGGGTGGTCGGGTCGACCCCGCTGCCCTGGGCGGACGGCACCCGGCCCGTGGGGTCCGGAGTCATCCGGGGCAGCGTCGCGACCTCGGGTCCGCTGAGGTGGACGTACTGGTCGACGAGCCAGGGCTGCCCCGGTCCGGCGCGACGGACCACGAGCAGCGTGCGCCGCGCGTCGTCGTCCGGCGTCGGTGCGGCCGTGGCGGTCGTCGCCGTCGACGTCGTGAGCGTCTTGGGCGCCCTGGGGTGGTCGTGGACCAGCGCGACGAACCACTGCGGCCAGCTGCGCCGCCCGGCGATCCAGACCGCGTCGGGGACGTGGTCGAAGGGCGTGAACGCGTCCTCCTGCGGGAAGGTCGGCGCGCGGGACCACGCGAGGTCGGCGAGGTCGAGCCGCAGCGCCGCACCCGACTCCGCGCGAGCCAGCAGCTCGTCGGACGCCGCGAGGTAGGCGGCGTTGTTGGCCTCCGAGTACGCCGCGACCGCTGCCCTGGCGACGCTCGTGTCGAGGGCGTCCGGCGGCCGTGGCGCCTCGTGCGCGCACCCGCCGAGGAGGATCAGGACCGCGGCGACGAGCACCTGGGTGGCGCGTCGGCGCAGGGTGACCTCGGCGCTGCGCATCGGGATGATCATGGCGGTGGACGCTAGCGCGATCCTCCGACAGGCGCCGAAAGTTATCCACAGGCTGCAGGTCACGTGGTCGTCGGGGAACCCTCGCGCACGTCCGCCGGTTAGCCTTGATGACGGGACGAGTCGGGCAGGAGGGTCGCACATGACGGACCGCAGCACCATGGACGCGCCGCAGCGCGTCGTCTCCCGACCGCAGCACGCCCCCACCTGGCGCGACCTCCCGCAGCCCCTTCCGGTCGAGGAGCGGGTGTGGCCCCCGCGGGCGCCGGAGGTCCCGAGCGCCGTCGTGCAGGACAGCCTTCCCGTGGCCGCGCCGCCGCCCGTGTGGCAGTCGGTCCGGCAGGCGTGGCGCGACCGGTCCCTCGTGGCCGCCCCGGTGCCCGCGTGGACGCCGGTCGTCCGCCGGCAGGTGCGGCGCAAGAACGTCGCGCTGGCCGCGCTGCTGGGCCTGCTGCTCGGCCCGATCGGTCTGTTCTACGTCGGCTGGCGGCACGTCGTCGCGGCGCTCGTGGCCGGTGGCGTCGTCGTCACGGGGACGCTCGCCGCCGCCCTCGCGAGCGGCGACCCGGAGGAGGGTCTCGTCGCCGTCGTCGTCCAGTTCCTGCTCGTCCCGCCGGTGAGCGCCGGCTGGGGCGCCGTCGCCGCGTGGTGGCGGAACCGGGTGCCGCGTCAGGTCTGAGGCTCGTCGACGAGCCCGACCGTCAGCCGGGGCAGCGACGGTCCGTGTGCCCGAGCCGGACGCCGACGTCAGGGAGGACGGAGAGGCCGCGGCGCGGCGCGCCGTCCGAAAGGTGTTGCGGCGCAACGGCGTCGACGCGGCGCAGGTCCCTCGTCGCCCACCCCGTCCGACCGCCGACTCCTGACCAGATCCCGCCGACTTCCCGGCGGGGTCACGGGCAGTGACCGGACAGGACGACGGCGCATCACCCACCGCAGCCGGTGAGCAGCACAAAGTTCTCCGAAATAGATTCTGCGACAGTCTGATTCGCCGGGTTCTCCGAGGCCTGGTTGTCGGTGGGCCCGTCTAGCGTGATCTCCATGACGGCAGCGACCGCAGTCGAGGGGCACCCGGTCTGCGACGCCCTCACCCGCCTGCTCGCCGCCGTCGAGGAGGTCACCACGACCAGCCGGGTCGGGTTCACCCGCCAGCAGTCCCTGGACCTCACCGTCGCCCTGTGTGCGGCCGTCGCCCGGGTCGACGCCGCCTACCTGACCAGCCTCGGCGAGCTCGACCACCACGAACGCGACGGCCTGCCCGCCGGCCGCGGGAAGTACCTCGCCGCGACCTCCCTGCAGCAGGCCGCCGGTCTCGGCCGGGCCCGCGCCGTCCGAGACCTGCGCACCGCCCAGGCCCTGCGCGACCACCTGCCTCAGGTCGCCGCCGCCTACGGCGCCGGGGAGACCACCCGGGACCACGTCGACGCGGCCCGCAAGGTGCCGGAGCATGTCAAGCCGTCGACGTGGCGGGAGCACGGCGCGACGGCCGATGCGTTCTTGGCCGACCAGGCGCGTGTGCTGGACGTGGAGAACTACAAGCGCGCCACCACCGAGCTGCTCGACACCCTCGACCCCGACCGGGTCGACGGCACCGAGCC
>JBQGCR010000681.1:0-2518 GCA_052038585.1 Kineosporiaceae bacterium | reverse complement strand
CTCGGCCTGGTCCTGGCGGCCGAACCCGCTCGTGATGATCCGCCCCAGGCCGCCGCCCGCGACGAGCGCCGCGATGGTCGCCGTCGCGACCACCTGCACGGCCGCGAGCCGCACGCCGGTCATGAGCAGCGGCACGGCGAGCGGCAGCTCGACGCGGCGCAGCACCTGCGCGCCGCTCATCCCCTGGCCGCGGGCGGCCTCGACGACGTCGCGGTCCACCTCGCGCACGCCGACGTAGGTGTTCGTGAGGATCGGCGGGATCGCGAAGAGCACGAGCGCGGTGAGCGTCGACGTCGTCCCCAGCCCGAAGGGCCGCGGGGCGAGCGCGAGCAGGACGAGGACGGCGAGGGTCGGCACCGCGCGACCGACGTTGGAGACCTGGACGGCCAGGACGCCGCCGCGGCCGACGTGCCCGAGCCACAGCGCCACGGGAAGGGCGATGGCGCAGGCGATCCCGACCGCCGCGGCCGACAGGCCGACGTGCTCGAGCAGCCGGTTCGGCACGCCCGCGTCGCCATGACAGTGCGCGGGGTCGGCGAACCAGTCGACGACGTCGGTCACCCAGCTCACGCGCCACCCCCGGTCATGCCCGCCGCCACGGGGTCATCGCCCGCTGCACCCCGAGCAGCAGGACGTCGAGGACGACGGCGAGCGCCACGCAGAGCACCGACGCCGTGAGCACCTCGGCCTTGAAGTTCGAGCGCAGCCCGTCGAAGACGAGGTCGCCGAGCCCGCCGTTGCCGACGACGGTCCCGACCGTCGTCAGCGCGACGGTCGAGACCGTCGCCACGCGCAGCCCGGCGAACAGGGCCGGCAGCGCGAGCGGGAGCTCGACCCGCAGGAGCATCCGGGTCGGCGAGTAGCCCATCCCCCGCGCCGCGTCGAGCACCTCCGGGGAGACGGCGTCGAGCCCGGCGAGGGCACCCCGCACGAGGATCGTCAGGGAGTACAGGACGAGCCCGACGACGACCGTCGTCCGGCTCAGGCCCGTGAAGGGCAGGAGCAGGGAGAACAGGGCGAGCGAGGGGATCGTGTAGACCGCCGTCGCCGTCCCGAGCAGCGCGGTCCGCAGCGGCCGGACGCGGCGGACGGCGAGGGCGAGCGGCAGCGCGACCGCCGCGCCGACCGCGACGGACACCACCGTGATGAGCAGGTGGTCGCCGAGCGCCGAGAGGAGCTCCTCCTGCCGGGTGGACACGTACTCGGGGCACACCCACGCGTTGCGGACCAGGCAGTCGTCGGCCAGGGTTGCCGCATGCCTGATCACGGCACCGAAGGTACCCGCGACGTCATGATCCGGCTCGACGGGGTGACGAAGGAGTACGAGGACGGCACGGTCGCCGTGGCGTCCCTCGACCTCGAGGTGCGGCGCGGCGAGCTCGTCGCGCTCATCGGCCCGTCGGGCTGCGGCAAGTCGACGACGCTGCGGATGGTCAACCGGCTCGTCGAGCCGACCGCCGGGCGGATCGTCATCGACGGCCAGGACGTCACGCACGTCGACCCGGTGGCCCTGCGCCGCGGGATCGGCTACGTCATCCAGCGGGTCGGGCTCTTCCCGCACCTCACGGTCGCCGGGAACGTCGCGTGCGTGCCGGACCTGCTCGGCTGGGACCGGCGGCGCACCGGCGAGCGGGTCGACGAGCTGCTCGACCTCGTCGGCCTCGAGCCCGCGACCTACCGGGGCCGCTACCCGCACGAGCTCTCCGGTGGGCAGCAGCAGCGCGTCGGCGTCGCCCGGGCGCTCGCGGCCGACCCGCCGGTGCTCCTCGCGGACGAGCCGTTCGGCGCCGTCGACCCCGTGGCGCGCGCCCGGCTCCAGCGCCGCTTCCGCCAGATCCAGGCGACGCTGCACAAGACGGTCCTCTTCGTCACCCACGACATCGAGGAGGCCGTGCGGCTCGCCGACCGGGTCGCCGTCTTCAGCGTCGGCGGGCACCTCGAGCAGCTCGCGACGCCCGGCGAGCTGCTCGCCCGCCCGGCGAACGACACGGTCGCCGAGTTCGTCGGCGCCGACCGCGGCGTCCGGCGGCTCGTCGTCGCCCCGGTCGGCCGCGAGGGCCTCGCGCCGGTCGACGGCGACCCGTGCACCGCCCGGGTCGACGTCGAGGACTCCCTCTACGACGCCCTCGCCGCGCTCCTGCGGGAGGGCTGCGACCGGGTCGGCGTCACCGACGGCGGCACCCTCGTCGGGACCCTGTCGGCGACCGACATCCTCGACCGTGCGGCCGTCCGGGCGTCCGTCGTCGACCTCGCGGGCGACCACGACGACCTCCCGGCGGACGTCGAGGCCTGAGCGCGGGGTCAGCCGAAGTCGAACGGGTCGTCGAGGACCACCAGGCCGTCGAGACCGACGACGTCGGCCGACCGGTCGGACGGTGTCGAGTCGACGACGGTGACGCGACCGCCGCGCGGCACCCGGACCGAGGCGACGACGACCCGCTGCGCCGGCTGCGCCGCGGCGAGGTCGCGCCGGGCGACTAGGCGACCTTCGACGAGGACGTCGACGACGCCGGCGCGA
>JBQGCR010000680.1:0-2133 GCA_052038585.1 Kineosporiaceae bacterium | reverse complement strand
GGCGGCCGCCGAGCGGGCGGGCGCGGCCGGCCCCCGCCCGCAGCCGGACGACGTCGGGCGTCCCGGCGTCGGCGAGCGCGTCGACGACGGCGGCCGGGAGCCCGGCCTCGCGGGCCGCGAGCGCGAGGGCGCACAGGGCGCCGTCGTGCGCGGGGACGCCGTCCGTCACGAGCGCCTCGGCGAGGCGGGTGACGTCCAGGGCGCCGCAGTCGAGCGCGGTGTCGGGACGGGGGGTGGAGCGGGTGGCGGTCGTGGGGGTCATGGTGGGCTCCTTGTCTCTGCCCTTCCACGCTAGGGAGGCGCCTCGATAAGGAAAAGCGATGTTCTGCGATGGAGAACATCACTTACGCTTATGGCCATGGCCGGACTCCAGGACGTCGACCTGCGCCACCTCGCCGCACTGCGCGCCGTCGCCGAGGAGGGGTCCTTCGGTCGCGCCGCCCAGCGCCTCGGGTTCTCCCAGGCGGCGATCAGCCAGCAGGTGGCGGCGCTGGAGAAGGCCGCGGGCGCGCCGGTCTTCGACCGGCCCGGCGGGCCGCGCGCGGTCCGGCTCACCCCGCAGGGCCGGCTCCTCCTGCGGCACGCGCACGCCGTCCTCGACCGGATGGCGCAGGCCGCGGACGAGCTGGCCCAGCTCGCCGCCGGCACGAGCGGGCGCCTGTCGGTCGGCACGTTCCAGTCGGTCTCGGTGCAGCTGCTGCCGGGCATCGTCTCGCGGCTCAAGGCCGAGGCGCCGGACCTCGACATCCGCGTCACGCAGCTCGACACGACCGGGGCGCTGCTCGCCGCGCTCGCCGAGGGCGCCGTCGACGTCGCGTTCTTCGACGCCTACGCCGGGCAGGGCGCCGCGCCCGACGGGTTCGCCGTCGACCTCGTGCTCTCCGACCCGTACGTCGTCCTCGTGGCCCTCGACGACCCGACGCTCGCGACGCTGCCGGAGGGCGCGCCCTACCCCGTCGCGGCGCTCGCCGAGCGGCCCATGGTCGGGCACACCGAGTGCGACGCGCTCAAGCAGGTCGAGACGGCGCTCGAGGTGCAGGGCGTCGTCCCCCAGTACGCCTTCCGCACCAACGACAACGGGGCCCTGCAGGCGATGGTCCGGGCCGGGATGGGCCCGGCGCTCATGCCCCTGCTCGCCGTCGACGAGTCCGACCCCGCCGTCGCCGTCCGGCTCCTCGACCCGCCCGTGCCGCTGCGCGACGTCCTCGTCGCCCGGCACCGCGGCGTCCACGCGGTGCCCGCGGCCGAGCGGTTCGCCTCGCTCGCCGTCGAGCTCGGCGGCCGTGCGGTGCTGCGCCCGGGGTGGGCCCGGGACGTCGTTCAGGGCACGAGCCGGTACTCGACCTCCTCGGCGCAGCGGCGCAGCCCGCGGGCCTCGTAGGCGGGCAGCGCGGCGGGCGCGTCGAGGCTGCACGTGTGCAGCCAGACCCGTCCGGCGCCGGGCAGCTCCCACGCCGCGCGCAGCGCCCGGGTGAGCAGCCACCCCCCGAGGCCCCGGCCGACGAAGGCCGGCACGAGGCCGAAGTGGGCGACCTCGACGTCGCGGCCCACGGCGTCGAGCTCGGCGTAGCCGGCGGGGACGCCGTCGACCCAGCACGTGAGGAGCCGGTGCCCCGGCCGGGCGGTCCAGCCGGCCCACGCGTCGTCGTCCCAGGCGAGCCGGTCGACCCAGTGCCACGGGCGCCCGACGAGGCCGTAGAAGAAGCGGGACAGCTCCGGGGCGGGCCGGCCCGCCTGCAGGAGAACGGGTTCGGGGTCGGGCCGGGCGGTCGAGGGCCGCAGCTGCGCCGGGTCGGTCATCTCCAGCGACCAGACGGTCACCGCGGTGGCCCCCTCCACGGGGCCGGGCACGAGCGTCACGCCCGCCACGGTAGGCCACCGCCGCGGGAGCGACCGTAGGCTGGCCCGGTGGCGGTGGTCGACGCGTTCCTCGACGAGGACGGGCTGTGGGCCACCGTGCCGGTCGGCGGCCGGGAGCCGGTCAAGCGCTCGGTGCGCAGCGGTGGCGTGGTCCGCGCCCGCACGGTGTGGCCCGTCCCGCTCGACGCGGACCTGCCGTCCCGGCTCGCCGGGCTGCTCAGGGCGGGCACGCCCGGGACCGGCCTCGTCTCGGCCGCCCGGCTCGTCGCCGCC
>JBQGCR010000679.1:0-14607 GCA_052038585.1 Kineosporiaceae bacterium | reverse complement strand
GGCGGCGGCGGCGACCAGCCCGAGGACCACCTGCCGGCGACGGCGGTCGCCTTCGCCAAGGTCGACCTCGACCCCGCGGCGGGCCAGAAGATCGACGCGATCCGCTTCCTGCGCACGCTGCCCCGCAGCGAGGACGTGCCCGAGGACGAGTCGGGCGACCTGCGGCAGTGGGCCTACGAGACGATCACCGAGCAGGCCTCCGGCGCCCCCGCGTGGGAGGACGTCGAGCCGTGGCTCGGCCCGCGCGCCGGCGTCGCGGTCCTACCGCCGGGGTCCGGCGACGAGCCCGACGTCGGCGTGGCCGTGCAGGTCACCGACGAGGCGCAGGCCCGCGCGACGCTCGACGACGGCGGCGACGGCTGGGGTGCCGCGGTCGCGGACGGCTGGGCCGTCATCGCCCCGACCGCGTCCGCCGCGCAGGCCGCGGCCGACGCCGCGGCCGACGCGCCGCTCGCCGCGGACGCCGAGTTCACCCCCGACCACGACGCGGTCGGCGAGGACGGCGTCGCCACCGCCTGGGGCGACCTCGCCGAGCTCGGCGACCTGGCCGAGGCCGCGGCGCCCCTCGCCGGCTCCGTCGGCGGCGCGGCCGACCTCGAGGGCCGGGCGATCGCGGCCCTGCGCTTCGACGGGCCGCGCGTCGAGCTGGCCGGCCGCGTCGTCGGGGCCGACGTGTCGTCCTTCCCGACCGGGCCCAGCGGGGTGGCCTCGCTGCCCGGCTCGACCACCCTCGCCGTCGGTGCCGCCGTCGCGCCGGGCACGGTCGAGAGGTTCTGGACGGCGAACGAGGAGCTGATCACCGGCGCCGCGGGCGGTGACCTCGCCGCGATCGAGGAGGGGCTCGGGGTCTCGCTGCCCGAGGACCTCGTCGCGCTCGTCGGTGACGGCCTCACGGTCGCCGCGCAGGACGTCCAGGCCGAGCGCCCGGTCGTCGGGGTCGTCGGCCGCGGCGGCGCGGACGCCTCCGCCGCCCTCGGGGCGGTCGAGCAGGTCGCGGAGCTCGGCGGCTTCCCGCTCGAGCGGCGCGACGCCGACGCCGGCTGGGTGCTCGCGACGACCTCGGGCTGGGCCGACGAGCTCGCGGCGGGCGGCGACCTCGGTGACTCCGAGGCCGTCCGAGGTGTCCTGCCCGACGTCGACACCGCGCCCCTGGCCGTCTACGTCGACCTCGCGGCGCTCGCGGAGACGCTCGAGGCGGACGGCGACGACGCGGAGGCCAAGCAGGCGCTGACGGCGCTGCGCGCCCTCGGGATGAGCGGGTCCCTCGACGGCGACACCGCGACCTTCTCCGTCCGGCTCGGGGGCTGACCGGGAGCGGGCCCTTCCCGGCGGCGGCTGTTACGGTCCTGCGGTGCCCACCCCGCCGCTGCTCGGCAGCCGCCGGCCCCGCCGGGCCGGCGGTCTGCGGCCGGTCCGGTCCGACCTGTGGGCCGGGCTGGCCGCCACGCTCGCCGGGCTCCCGGCCGGCGTCGTCTGGCGTGAGCTCGCGGCCCGGGCGGTCGACGCCTCGTCCCGTCCGGAGGGGTCCGCGGCCGTCGACTCGGTGCTGGCCCTGGTCATGCTCGCGGTCGGTGTCGGCGCGGCCGTCGCGCTGCTCGCCCGCCCGGGACCGGTGCCCGCGCGCCGGCTCGCGGTCGTCCTCGTCGGCCTCGTCGCGGGCGGCGCGCTCGCCTGGGGGACGGGGCTCGTCCTCGGCGTCGTCGCCCTCGGCGCCGTCGGGGCCGCGTTCGTCGCCGCGCCGGTGACCGCCGTCGTCGTCCTCGTCGTCGGGCTCGTCCGGTACGCCGTGCGCCCGTGGGAGGGCGGCGGCCCGCGCTGACGCGCGGGTCAGGCCGGACGGCCGATCGGCGCGGTGCGCGCCCCGGTCAGCCTGACGAGGTCGTGCGGCGACAGCTCGACGTCGAGCCCGCGCCGGCCCGCGCTGACGAGCACCGTCCCGTGCTCGAGGGCGCTCGCGTCGACGACGGTCGGGAGCCTGCGTCGCTGCCCGAGCGGGCTGATCCCGCCGACGACGTAGCCGGTCGCCCGCTCGGCGGCCGCGGGCTCGGCCATCACGGCCCGCTTGCCGCCGACCGCGGCGGCGAGGGCCTTGAGGTCGAGGAGGCCGTCGACGGGGACGACGGCCACCGTGAGCGCGCCGTCCACCTCGGCGAGCAGGGTCTTGAAGACCTGCCGCGGGTCCACGCCGAGCGCGGCGGCGGCCTCCAGGCCGTAGGACAGGCCCTCGGCGTGCGCCCGCGCGTCGTGCTCGTACGGCCGCAGCGTGTGCGCGACCTTCGCCGCGCCGAGCGCCACGGTGGCCGGGGTTCCGGTGGACGTGCGTCTGGCCATCGTCGGGTCCTCAGTTCGGGCTGGTCGCGGTGCGCACGAGGTCGACGGCGGGCAGCGCCCCGAACGCGGAGATGAGCGCCGACTCCCGCCGCAGGAGGTCCACCTCGGCGCGCAGCCGGTCGGTCGTCGTCGGCTGCTCGAGGAGCGACTGGCGCACCGGGACGTCGAGCACGGCCCCGGCGGCGACGAGGTAGGACAGCAGCTGCGGGTCGTCGTCGATCTCGACGGGCTCGAGCCCGAGGCGGCGCCGGTAGTCGGCGAACCGGGTCGAGACCGACCGGGCGAGCACCTGGGCGGCCGCGTCGTCCTCGCCGCCGTCCTCCTCGTCGAGCAGCTCGACGACGCCGGTGTGGTACGGCGTGCCGGCGGAGGTGTCGAGGCTGTCGAGCCGGAACCGGGTGGCGCCGACGACGACGATGTCGAAGCGTCCGTCGTCGAGCTCGGTCACCTCGCGCAGGCGCGCGGTGCAGCCCACCGCGTGCAGGGCGCGGACGCCGTCCTCGCCGACCTCGCGGCCGCTGCGGATCGCGACGACGCCGAACTCGCGCAGCGCGCCCTCGGGCAGCGCCATGAGCGCGGCGACGAGCACCCGGTAGCGGGGCTCGAACACGTGCAGAGGCATGACCAGCCCCGGGAACAGGACCGTCCCGAGCGGGAAGAGCGGCAGCTGGCTGGGCACGGCGGCCAGCCTACGAGAGCGGGCCGCGTCCCTCTCGGCGGACCACGTATGAGCCTTGACATATATAAGCCTCAGCGTATCTTTGTGGTCGTGCACGCGTTCGACGTCCTCGCCGACCCGGTGCGCCGCCGCCTCGTCGAGCTGCTCGCCGAGGGGGAGCGGACCGCCGGGGAGCTCACCGACGCCGTCGTCGCCGAGTTCGGCATCACCCAGCCCGCGGTGTCCCGGCAGCTTCGGATCCTGCGCGAGAGCGGGTGGGCGGCGGCGACCCCGGACGGGCGGCGCCGCCTCTACCGCATCGACCCGGCCGGCCTCCGGGAGGCCGACGCGTGGCTGGCCCGCTACCGCACCCTGTGGGCCGGCGCCCTCGACGCCCTCGACACCGAGGTCCGCCGCGGCCGGCGGACCCGACCGACCCCGTGAGGAGACCACCATGACCGACACCCTGCTCGACGGCCTGCTGCGCCGGGACGGCGACCGCCTCGCCGTCCGCTTCGAGCGCCGCTACGCCACGCCCGCGGCCGACCTGTGGGACGCCCTGACGGCGCCGGACCGGGTCGTCCGCTGGCTCGCCGCCCTCACCGTGGACGCCCGCGTCGGCGGCGCTTACCGGCTCGACTTCGCCCCCGACCAGACGACGCGCGGCACGGTGCTCGTCTGCGAGCCGCCCCGGCACCTGCGGGTCACGTGGGAGTTCACCGGGGAGCCCGAGAGCGTCGTCGACGTCGTGCTCACCCCGGACGGCGACGACGCCGTCGCCCTCGTCCTCGACCACACCCGGCTGCCCGTGGACCAGGGCGCCGGGTACGGCGCGGGCTGGCACGCCCACCTCGACGGCCTGCACGCGCTCACCGGCGGGCCGGAGACGGCGTGGGACAGCGTGTTCGGCGAGGTGCTGCCCCGGTACCGGGCTCAGGCGGAGTCGGTCGGCTGAGGTCGCCCGGCTGAGGCCGGCGGCCTCGGACATGCCCTAGCGTCGGCGGATGGCCGTCGTCACGCTCGACCTCTTCAGCGCCCTGACCGACAGCCGCGCCGGCGCCGAGCCGGTGCTCGGCCGGCTCGCCGCGGACCGCGGGTGGACCGTGCCGCCCCGGCTGCTGCACACGTCGTGGGACCGGCGGAGCAAGGCCGTCCAGGCCACGGCCCGGCCGCCGCAGACGCTGCTCGGGTGCTGGACCGTCGGGCTCGCCCTCGCCTACGCCGATCTCGGGCTGCCGCGGGACAGCGCCGAGGAGGACGTCGCCGCGCTCGCCGTCGCCGTGCCGGGGTGGCCGCTGTGGCCGGACGTCGCCGAGGGCGTCGCGCTCCTGCGGCGCGAGCACCGGGTCGGGATCCTCTCCAACGTCGACGACGGGCTCGCCGTCCGCACCGCCGGCGCCGCGCTCGTCGAGCCGGACCTCGTCCTCACCTCGCAGCGTCTCGGCGCCTTCAAGCCGGACCCGGCGATCTACCGGGCGGCGGTCGACGCCGTCGCCCCCGACGTCCTCGTCCACGTCGCGGCGTCCGGCCGCGACGTGCGGGGCGCCCTCGAGGCGGGCGTCCGCACGGTGCGGCTCGTGCGCCCCGGGCACGTCCTCGACCCCGACGGGCCGGCGCCGGCCGTCGAGGTCGAGGACGCGCGGGACCTGCCGCGGGCCGTCCGGCAGGTCCTCGGGACCTAGGCCGTCGTGACCTAGGCGGTCGGGACGACCAGCACGGCCCACACGACGAGCGGCGCGACGACGACGATCGTCATGCCCCACTGCATGAGCCGGCGGAAGACGTGGTCGCGCTGGTCGGCCTCGGCGTTGGCGACGACGAGGGCGCCGTTCGTCGAGAACGGGCTGCAGTCGACGACGCTGCTCGAGATGCCGAGGGCGGCGATGAGCGCGACGGCGCCGACCTGCTCGGTGAGCAGGAACGGCACGGCGAGCGGGATGAGCGCGCCGATGATGCCGGTCGTCGAGGCGAACGCCGACACGACGGCGCCGATGAGGCAGATGAGCAGGGCGGCCACGAGCGGGACGCCGACGTCGGCGACGCGCTCGCCGAGCCAGTCGACGACGCCCTGGTCCTGGAGCAGGTTGACGTACGTGACGATGCCGCCGATGAGCAGGACCGTCGGCCAGCTGATCTTCTCGACGGCGCCCTTGGCGTCGGCGGGGAAGACGAGGGTGAGGACGACGGCGATCGTCAGGGCCGTGAAGCCGACGTCGAGGTCGAAGCCGAGCGCGCCGACGATGAGCGCGCCGAGCCCGACGAGGGTCGCGGTGCGCCGGGCGTCGAGCCGGGTGGCGCCGCCGTCGTCGTCCGTCGTCGTCGCCCCGCCGACGCTGCGCTGCGCCTCGACGGCGGAGTGCGGCTCGCCGGCCGGCCGGGCGCGCGTCGCCGAGCGCGTGGCCGCGCCCGCCCGCTCGCCGATGAGCGCGACCTCCGCCTCGCCGGCGCGCTCGCGGGACAGCCGGTGGCCGCCGTGCGCGACGTACGTGATGACGGCGATCGCGAAGGAGGCGAGGAACGTCGTGGCGAAGAGGAAGCCCGGGTTGCCGGGCAGGTCGTTGTCGGCGACGACGCCGTTGGTGATCGAGCCGAAGATCCCGATCGGGGAGAACGAGCCCGCCGTCGCCCCCTGGACGACCATCATGCCCATCATGACCGGCGGGATCCGGTAGGTCGTCGCGAAGCCCATCGCGACCGGCGCGACGATGGCGACGGCGGCCGGGCTCACCGCGCCGATCGCCGTGACGACGGCGCAGACGCCGAACATCGCCCACGGCACGAGGGTCACCCGGCCCCCGACGAGCCGGACGGCACCGTGGACGATCCAGTCGACCGTCCCGTTGTTCTTCGCCAGGGCGAACAGGTACGTGACACCGACGAGGATGACGAACAGCTCGGCGGGGAAGCCCGTGAGGATGCCGTCGGTGTCGAGGTCGTAGACCCACAGCCCCACGCCGAACGCCGCGACGAGGGCGAGCGCCCCCATGTTGACCCCGCGCACCGTGGCGACGAGGAAGACCACCGCGAGGATGAGCAGGGAGACGACTTCGTGCGACACGGCAGCTCCTCGTCGAGCATCGGCGGGCCCGGGATGCTTCGGGCCTTTTGTCGCGTGTGAGCCTGCCACGGCCGGCGCGTCCCGCCAGTCCCGACCCGCCGCCCGTCCTGCCCGGTCCGTCCCGCCCTGCCCGGCCCGCTGATCGGGTCCGGTGCCACCCCGACCCCGTTCTACGGGGTCGTGGTGAGCCCGCGCCCGATCAGGACGGGGGCGCGGGGAGGGCGGCGCGGACGAGGGCGAGGGCCTCGTCCGGGGGGACGCCGAGGGACGTCACGGTCTCGGCGTAGCGGGCGGCCGCGGCGGCGGCTCGGGCCCGGACGGCGTCGCCGCCGGCCTGGACGACGGTGCCGTTGCGGCCGGCGGTCCGGACGACGCCGGCGGACTCGAGCTCCTTGTAGGCCCGGGCGACGGTGTTCGCGGCGAGCCCGAGGGACTCCGCGAGGGCGCGGACGGCCGGAAGCCGGGTCCCCGGCGGCAGCGACCCGTCGCGCACCCGGCCGGCGATCGCGGACCGCACCTGCTCGTACGGCGGGACGGACGCCGCGGGGTCGACCGCCAGGCCGGCGAGGGGGCTGCTGCTCACCCACCGGAACGTAGCGGCCGGGCCCGGAGCGGGCCACCTACCATTGGAGGGTGATACGCCGACTCGACCTGCGTGGCCAGACCCTTCGCGCCCGGGCCCTGAGGGGCGTCGTGCCCCGTGCGGCCCTCGACGTCGAGCATGCCCTCGAGACGGTCCGGCCCCTGTGCGACGACGTCCGGGCCCGCGGTGTCGCCGCCCTCGTCGAGCTCACCGAGCGCTTCGACGGCGTCCGCCTCGACTCGATCCGCGTCCCCGCCGAGGCGCTGGGCCGGGCGTTGGACACCCTCGACCCGGACGTCCGGGCCGCGCTCGAGGAGTCGATCCGCCGCGCCCGGCTCGTCCACCGCGAGCAGCGCCGCACCGACCACACGACGACGGTCGTCGACGGTGGCACGGTCACCGAGCGCTGGGTGCCGGTCGGCCGCGTCGGCCTCTACGTGCCGGGGGGTCTGGCGGTCTACCCGAGCAGCGTCGTCATGAACGTCGTCCCCGCGCAGGAGGCGGGCGTCGCGTCGATCGCCGTGACGAGCCCCGCCCAGCGGGACAACCCGCGCGGCTTCGAGAACCTGCCGCACCCGACGATCCTCGCCGCGTGCGCGCTGCTCGGCGTCGACGAGGTGTACGCCGTCGGCGGGGCCCAGGCCGTCGCGATGTTCGCCTACGGGGCGAGGGACGACGACGGCGCCCTCGTCTGCGAGCCGGCCGACATGGTCACCGGGCCCGGCAACATCTGGGTCGCCGCCGCCAAGCGCCTGCTCAAGGGCGTCATCGGGATCGACTCCGAGGCCGGTCCGACGGAGATCGCCGTCCTCGCCGACGACTCCGCCGACCCGCGTCACGTCGCCGCCGACCTGGTCAGCCAGGCCGAGCACGACCCCATGGCCTCGGCCGTCCTCGTCACCGACTCCGTCGCGCTCGCCGACGCCGTCGAGGCCGAGCTCGCCGTCGCGGTCGCCGCGACGAAGCACACCGAGCGGATCACGACGGCGCTGTCCGGCGAGCAGTCGGGGATCATCCTCGTCGACGACGTCGACGCCGGGCTCGAGGTCGTCGACGCGTACGCCGCCGAGCACCTGGAGATCCAGACCCGGGACGCCGCGGCCGTCGCGGCCCGGGTGACGAACGCCGGCGCCGTCTTCGTCGGCCCGTGGGCGCCGGTGAGCCTCGGCGACTACTGCGCCGGGAGCAACCACGTCCTGCCGACCGGCGGGTGCGCCTGCCACTCCAGCGGCCTGAGCGTGCAGTCGTTCCTGCGCGGCATCCACGTCGTCACCTACGACGAGGCCGCGCTGCGCGACGTCGCCCACCACGTCGTCACCCTCGCGAACGCCGAGGACCTGCCGGCGCACGGCGAGGCGGTCCGGGCGCGATTCCCGGCGGCGGTCGACCAGGACGGGACGGGCGCGTGACGGCGACGACCACGACGACGGACGACGTCCTCGCCCGGCTCCCGCTGCGCGAGGACCTGCGCGGGAAGACCGCCTACGGCGCGCCGCAGCTCGACGTCCCGGTGCGGCTCAACACGAACGAGAACTCCTACGACGTGCCGGCCGAGGTCGTCGAGGCCGTCGTCGAGGCGGTCCGCGCCGAGGCCGTGCACCTCAACCGCTACCCCGACCGCGAGTTCACCGCTCTGCGCGAGGACCTCGCCGCCTACCTCGGCCACGACCTCGTGCCCGACCAGGTCTGGGCCGGCAACGGCAGCAACGAGGTGCTCCAGCACGTGCTCCAGGCGTTCGGCGGCCCCGGGCGCACGGCGCTGGGCTTCACGCCGTCGTACTCGATGCACCCGATCATCAGCGAGGGCACCGGCTCGCGCTGGGTCGACGGGCTGCGCGGCACCGGGGACGACCCGTTCGACGTCTCGGTCGACCGGGCCGTCGGTCAGGTCCGGGAGCACGACCCGGACGTCGTCTTCCTCTGCTCGCCGAACAACCCGACCGGCACGGCGCTCGGGCTCGACGTCGTCGAGGCCGTGTACGAGGCGAGCCGCGGCGTCGTCGTCGTCGACGAGGCCTACGCCGAGTTCGCGCGCCCCGGCACGCCGAGCGCGCTGACCCTGCTGCCCGGTCGCGAGCGGCTCGTCGTCACCCGGACGATGAGCAAGGCGTTCGCGCTCGCGGGGGCGCGGCTGGGCTACCTCGCCGCGGATCCGGGCGTGTGCCAGGCGTTCCGGCTCGTCCGGCTGCCGTACCACCTGTCGTCGCTGACCCAGGCGGCGGCGCGGGCCGCGCTCTGGCACGCCGACGTGCTCCTGTCGACCGTCGAGGTGGTCAAGGGCCAGCGCGACCGGATCGTCGCGGAGCTGGCCCGGTTCGGGCTCGACCCCGTCGCGTCCGACGCCAACTTCGTCCTCTTCGGCGGCCTCGCCGACGAGAAGGCGACGTGGCGGGCGCTGCTCGAGCACGGCGTCCTCGTCCGCGACGTCGGCATCCGCCACCACCTGCGGGTCACCGCAGGCACCCCCGAGGAGACGACGTCGTTCCTCGACGCACTCGAAGCCGTCCTGGAGGCATCCCGATGACCCGCCCGAGCCGCACGAGCCGCGTCGAGCGGGTCACCAAGGAGTCCGGCGTGCTCGTCGAGCTCGACCTCGACGGCACCGGCCAGGCCGAGGTCTCCACCGGCGTCGGCTTCTACGACCACATGCTCACGAGCCTGGCCAAGCACTCGCTCGTCGACCTCGTCGTCCGGGCCGACGGGGACACCCACGTCGACGCCCACCACACCGTGGAGGACACCGCGATCGTCCTCGGCCAGGCGCTGCGCGAGGCGCTCGGCGACAAGGCCGGCATCCGCCGGTTCGGCGACGCGATGGTGCCGCTCGACGAGTGCCTCGTCCAGGCCGTCGTCGACGTCTCGGGCCGGCCGTACTGCGTCCACGACGGCGAGCCGGAGGGCCAGCAGTACGTCCTCATCGGCGGCACGTACGTCGGGTCGCTGACCCGGCACGTCTTCGAGACGCTCGCCTTCACCGCCGGGATCGCGCTGCACGTCCGGGTGCTGTCCGGCCGGGACCCGCACCACATCGTCGAGGCGCAGTTCAAGGCCGTCGCCCGCGCGCTGCGCGCGGCCGTCGAGCCGGACCCGCGGGTCTCCGGCGTGCCGAGCACGAAGGGTGCCCTGTGAGCGGCAGGCCCCGGGTCGTCGTCCTCGACTACGGCTCGGGCAACACCCACTCCGCCGTCCGGGCGCTCGAGCGGGTCGGCGCCGCCGTCGAGCTCACGGCCGACCGGGCCGCCGCGCAGGAGTGCGACGGCCTCGTCGTCCCCGGCGTCGGCGCGTTCGCCGCGGTCGTCGCGGGGCTGCGCGCCGTGCGCGGGGACCAGATCGTCGACCGGCGCCTCGCGGGCGGCCGGCCGGTGCTCGGGATCTGCGTCGGGCTCCAGGTGATGTTCGAGCGCTCCACCGAGCACGGCAGCACCGCCGAGGGGCTCGGCCAGTGGCCGGGCACCGTCGAGCGGCTGCAGGCGGACGTCGTCCCGCACATGGGCTGGTCGACCGTCGAGCCGCCGAGCGACACCGTCCTGTTCAAGGGCGTCGAGGACGAGCGCTTCTACTTCGTCCACTCCTTCGGCGTCCAGCGCTGGGAGTTCGTCGAGCGGCAGGGCGAGCACCGCCAGCCCCCGCCGGGCGTGACGTGGGCCGAGCACGGCGCCCGCTTCGTCGCCGCCGTGGAGAACGGGCCGCTGTCGGCGACGCAGTTCCACCCGGAGAAGTCCGGCGACGCCGGCGCGAGCCTGCTCGAGAACTGGGTCGCCACGCTGTGACGGCTCGGTTCGTGCCGTGAGCAAGGAACGGGCCCGGCGCCGGGCGGAGCGTGAGGCCGCGGCGGCGGCGGAGCGGGAGCGTCGCGCCCGCGACCAGGCGCGCGCCGCGCGCCGGAAGGCGGTGCGGGACAGGCTCGCCGCGCCGTTCGCCCGGCGCGCGGAGCCGGCGAGCGCGCTGACCCGGCAGCGTCGCCGGCAGAACGGCACGCTGCTCGCCGCGCTCGTCGCCGTCAACGCCGCGGTGTGGCTGCTCAGCGCCTCCTGGCTCTGGCGGGGGAGCGCGCTCGTGCTCTCCCTGCTCGCCTGGCCCCTGCTCGTCGTCCTCGCCTACGACCGCCGCCCGACCCGCTGAGGCCTCGTCAGCGCCGGGCCGCGTAGACCCGGCGGACGACGTCCTCGACGTCCGGCTCCTCGACCGTGAGGTCGAGCACCTCCGCCCGGGCCGAGACCGCGGCGAGCACCCGCGCCGCCGTCGTCGTCGCCGGGTCGAACTCGACCCGGTGCCGCAGGCCGCCGGCCTCGGAGCCGAGGACCCGCGCGTCGGGGACCGGCCCGAGGTCGGCGACCGGCTCGGCGAGGTCGACGACGAGCACCCGCGTCGCCCCGACCGTCCGGGAGAGCCCGGCGAGGGTGCCGTCGAAGACGAGCCGGCCCCGGTCGACGAGCAGCACCCGGTCGCACAGCCGCTCGACGTCGCCCATGTCGTGCGTCGTGAGCAGCAGCGTCGTGCCGTGCAGCCGCCGCTCCTGCACGAGGAACTCGCGCAGCCGCTGCTTGGACAGCACGTCGAGCCCGATCGTCGGCTCGTCGAGGACCACCAGCCGCGGAGCGTGCAGGAGCGCCGCCGCCACCTCGGCGCGCATCCGCTGGCCGAGCGACAGCTGCCGGACCGGGGTCGACAGGAACTCGGCGAGCTCGAGCCGCTCGACGAGCTCGTCGGTGCGCTCGCGCTCCCGCGCGGGGGACAGGTCGTGGATCGCGGCGAGCACCCGGAACGACTCGCGCGTCGGCAGGTCCCACCACAGCTGGCTGCGCTGGCCGAAGACGACGCCGATCTCGCGGGCGAGGCGGCGCCGCCGGCGGACCGGTTCGAGCCCGCACGTGCGCGCGGTCCCGCGGGTCGGCACGAGGATGCCGCAGAGCATCTTGATCGTCGTCGACTTGCCGGCCCCGTTCGCGCCGATGTAGCCGACGGACTCCCCGGCGCCGATCCGCACCGACAGGTCGTCCACCGCGACGACGACGCGGCGCCGCGCGCCCTCGCGGCGCCGGAACTCGCGGGTCAGCCCCGTGGTCTCGACGACGGTCTCGACGACGGTCTCGCTCATCCTCCGCCTCCCTGGTAGTGCCGCACGCCCCATCGCCAGCAGGTCAGCGCCGCCACCCACGCCCACAGCGCCGCGAGCGGCACGCACCACGCGAGCCACGTCGGCAGCCACGGCGGTCCCGGCAGCCCGAGCACCGCGAGCGCCGGCACGTACGCGGTGAGCGCCATGGGGAAGAAGAAGCCGAAGACGACGACGAGCGGGCGGCCCCAGACCGAGGCCGGCTGCGTCGCCGCGTACCGGCCGCCGTAGACGAAGGCGTTGGTCATCTCGGCGCCGTCGAGGAGGAAGAACTGCAGCCCGGCCGCCCAGACGAAGAGGGCCGCGAAGGTCGCGACGCCGCTGACGAGCGCGAGGACGAGGAGGGCGACGGTGCGGGCCGACCACTCGACATCGTTGACGGCGAGCGCGACGACGAGCGCCGTGAGCCCGACGCTCGCCCGGGCGAGCCGGCGCAGGCTCACCTCGCTCGTCACGAGCTGGAGCAGCAGCGGCTGCGGGCGCAGGTAGAACACGTCGAGCGTGCCGGTGCGGACGTACGTCGGGAGCCGGTCGCAGTGGCCGACGGCGAGGTCGGCGAGGCTGAAGCACAGATCCGCGAGACCGAAGACGAGCAGCACCTGCCGCACCCCGAGACCGCCGATGACGCCGACCGCGTGGAAGAGCACCCACACCTCGGCGAGCTCGACGAGGCCGACGAGCAGCGAGCCGAGCAGGTCCAGCGCGAAGCCGGCCCGGTACGTGCGCTGGGCGGCCACCCGGGAGGCGAGCACCACCCGGTACGGCCGCAGCCGGCTCGTCGCCGTGCCGGCCTCAGCCACCCTGCACCTCGAGCCGGCGCCGCCCGGCGCGGGTGAGGACGTGCCCGAGCAGCGCCACACCGGCGAGCCAGGCCGCCGAGACGCCAACGGCCACGACGGCCGCGCCCCCGGCGACCCGGCCGGACAGCACGTCGACCGGCGTCATGAGCATCGACGGGAACGGCGTCGCGCGGGCGAGCGTCCCGAGCCAGTCCGGGAAGAGCGCGACCGGCACGAAGAGCCCGGAGAGGAACCCGGAGGCGACCATGTAGAGGATCTGCAGGCCGCGGTTGTCGACGAGCCAGAAGCCGGCGGCGGAGACGACGTACACCGCGGCCGCGGCGAGCGTCACGCCGAGGACGACGGCGACCGGCCCGAGGACCCACGCCGTCGTCCGGTCCGGCACCGGCAGGCCGCCGACGAGCAGCCCGACGGCGACGAGCGGCACCCCGCGCGGCAGGAGGAGGAACAGCGACCCGCCGACCTCGGTGACGACGGTCGCCGCCTGCACGTCGAGGGGGCGCAGGAAGTCGACGGCGACCTCCCCGCTGCGCACCCGAAGCGCGAAGTCGCTGCGCCCCACCAGGTTCACCGAGCCGAGGAGCGCCTGGGACAGCCACACGTAGGCCGCCATGGCGGCCGCGTCGTAGCCGGCGACGCTGCCGCCCGCGGCGGCGACCGTCGCCCCGAGCACGGCTGCCTTGAGCACCCCGAAGGTGACGTTCGCGACGAGCCCGCCGAGCGCGGCGAGACGGTACGTCGACTGGCGTCTCACCCCGGCGACGAACAGCCTCCGGTAGGCGCGCACGGCCACCCACCCTAGGGCCGGATACCCTCGACGCCTGTGAGCCTCACCGATCCCGACGCCCCCCGCCTCGAGCTCCTGCCCGCCGTCGACGTCGCCGACGGCCAGGCGGTCCGCCTCGTCCAGGGCGAGGCCGGCAGCGAGACCTCCTACGGGGACCCGCTCGAGGCGGCGCTGGCCTGGCAGGCCGCCGGGGCCGAGTGGATCCACCTCGTCGACCTCGACGCCGCCTTCGGCCGCGGCTCCAACCGCGACCTGCTCGCCCGCGTCGTCGGCGCCCTCGACGTCCGGGTCGAGATGAGCGGCGGCATCCGGGACGACGCCTCGCTCGCCGCGGCGATGGCGACCGGCTGCGCCCGGGTCAACCTCGGCACGGCCGCGCTGGAGGACCCGGACTGGACCCGGCGGGCGATCGCCGAGTACGGCGACCGGGTCGCCGTCGGCCTCGACGTGCGCGGCACGACCCTCGCCGCCCGCGGCTGGACGAAGGAGGGCGGCGACCTCTGGGAGACCCTCGCCCGGCTCGACGCCGTCGGCTGCGCCCGCTACGTCCTCACCGACGTGACGAAGGACGGCACGCTGCGGGGCCCGAACGTCGAGCTGCTCACCGAGTTCTGCGGCCGCACCGACAAGCCCGTCGTCGCCTCCGGCGGGGTGTCGAGCCTGGAGGACCTGCGCGTGCTCCGGACGCTCGTCGGCCGAGGGGTCGAGGGGGCCATCGTCGGCAAGGCGCTCTACGCGGGGGCCTTCACCCTCGAGCAGGCGCTCGACGTCGCCGGCCGGCCCTGAGGTCGCCGTGACCCCCAGCGGACACGTCCACGGTGGGCGGGCCACCGACTCCGCCGGCGTCCCGTGGGCCGGGCGCTCCCTCGTCGCGCAGCCCTTCGCGGGCGACGACGGCAGCGCCGACCCCGGCGTGCTCGCCGCCCTCGCGACCGCCCGTGACGTCGCCGCCGCGGCGGCCCCCGCGGCGGACGTCCTGCGGGCCGAGGCGGCGGCCGTCGCCGTGCTCGCGGGCACGCGGCTGCTCGTCCCGATCGTCGCCGTCCTCGGCGAGGGCGAGGAGCTCGTCGCCGCCGAGGGCGACAAGAGCGCCGACATGGCGCTCGTCACTCTGACCGGCGCCGACGGCCGCCGGGCCCTGCCCGCCTTCACCTCCGTCGCGGCGTGCGCCGGCGGGGACGGCGGCGCGCGGCCGGGGCCGGTCGCGGCCGAGCGGGCGGCGCGGTCCGCCGGCGCCGAGGGGTGCGCCGTCGTCGTCCTCGACCGAGCCGGGG
>JBQGCR010000678.1:0-2668 GCA_052038585.1 Kineosporiaceae bacterium | reverse complement strand
GTGACAGCGGTGATCATGGGCAATTGAGCCGTGGTTATGCACTCCAGGTCGGCGATGATGCGCGAGGCGTCGGTGATCATGCGCCTCGAGTCGGTGATCATGCACCACGTGTCGGCGATCATGCAGTACACGTCGCCGATCAAGCGCTTCGCGCACCTGACCACCGACTGCTCTTAACTTGATCACCGACACCAGATGCTTGATCACCGACACCAGGTGCTTGATCACCGACGCCGAGTGCTTGATCACCGACGCAGGGTGCATGATCACGCCTCAAGCGTTCATGATCACCGCTCTATCGTTCATGATCACCGAGGGTGGGCGGGGCGGGGGTCGCGGGCTGGGAGAATCGAGGGGTGCCCTGCGTCCCGGGGCGCACACCCCGAACTGCTCGAGAGGCCCCCGTGCTGCCCGACCTGTCCCCCTCCCCGACGTCCGCCCCGTCCGTCGACGGCATCGACCCGGACGACCTCGCGACGGTCCTGCGCGTCGTCGCCCGGCTCGACGACCTGCCGCTGGACCACCCGGACGCCGTCGCGGTTCGGATGGCGACGGCCCAGCTCTACAAGCAGGTGAAGAAGCGCCGGCGGGCCGAGAAGGCGCAGGCCGTGCGCAGCCACGACGAGGCCGTCACCGCCGTCACCGCGACCGGTGCGCCGGACCGGATCGACGACGAGACGCGCGGCCTGCCGCTCGCCTCGACCGCCGAGGGCGCCCGGGCCGGCACCTACCTGCGGCCGCGGTCCTGCTACGTCTGCAAGGACCGCTTCACCGAGGTCGACGCGTTCTACCACCAGCTCTGCCCGCCGTGCGCGGCGACGAGCCACCGCTTCCGGACGGCGCGGACCGACCTCACCGGACGCCGCGCCCTCCTCACCGGCGGCCGGGCGAAGATCGGCATGCACATCGCCCTGCGGCTGCTGCGCGACGGCGCCCACCTCACGGTGACGACGCGGTTCCCGCACGACGCCGTCCGCCGCTTCACCTCGATGCCGGACAGCGCGGACTGGCTGCACCGGCTGCGCGTCGTCGGGATCGACCTGCGCGACACCGCGCAGGTCCTCGCGCTCGCCGACACGGTCGCCGCCGACGGACCGCTCGACGTCCTCGTCAACAACGCCGCCCAGACCGTCCGGCGCTCCCCGCTCGCCTACGCCCCGCTCGTCGCCGCCGAGTCGGCGCCGCTGCCGGACGGGCCGCTGCCGGAGGTCCTCACCTTCTCCCGGGCCCACGCGGCGGTGCCGCAGGCGCTCGTCCCGGCCCAGGGCGGCGCGGCCGCCGTCGACGAGGTGGCCCACTGGTCGCCGTCCCCGCAGGCGCTGACGGCGCTGGCGCTCACCGCCGGGTCGGCCTCCCTCGACCGGGTCGCGGACCGCACGGCCGTGGACGCCGGCGGCCTCCTGCCCGACCTCGCCCCGACGAACAGCTGGGTGCAGACCGTCGAGGAGGTCAGCGCGCTCGAGCTGCTCGAGGTGCAGCTGTGCAACAGCACCGCGCCGTTCGTCCTCGTCAGCCGGCTGCGCGGCGCCCTGCGCGCCGCCGCGGTGGCCGCCCCGAGCGGACGCGCCTACGTCGTCAACGTCTCGGCGATGGAGGGCCAGTTCTCCCGCGGCTACAAGTCCCCCGGGCACCCGCACACGAACATGGCCAAGGCCGCGCTCAACATGCTCACGCGCACGAGCGCCAAGGAGATGTTCACGAGCGACGGCATCCTCATGACCGCCGTCGACACCGGCTGGATCACCGACGAGCGCCCGCACCCGCTCAAGCAGCGCCTCCACGAGGAGGGTTTCCACGCCCCGCTCGACCTCGTCGACGGCGCCGCGCGGGTCTACCACCCCGTCGTCGCCGGCGAGGCGGGTGAGGACCTCTACGGATGCTTCCTCAAGGACTACCGCCCCTCGGCGTGGTGAGCGCCGGCACGACGCCCTGGGCGCAGGCCTGGCAGGCGGCGCTCTACGGGCCGGACGGCTTCTACCGGCGCCCCGAGGGACCCGCCGGCCACTTCCGGACGGCGACCCACGCCGCGGGCCGCGACCTCGCGGAGGCGCTCGCCCGGCTGGCCCGCGAGCTCGGCGGCACGGGCGTGCTCGACGTCGGCGCCGGTCGCGGCGAGCTCCTCGGCCACCTCGCTGCCGTCGAACCCGGCCTGCGGCTGCACGGGGTCGACGTCGTCGCCCGACCGGACGGGCTCGACCCGCACGTCGGCTGGTCCGCCGGTCTCGACGCCGTGGCGCCGGGGACGGCCGACGGCGCGCTGCTCGTCGCGTGGGAGCTGCTCGACGTCGTCCCCTGCCCCGTCCTCGAGCGCGACGACGACGGGGCGCTCCGGGTCGTCGAGGTGGACCCGCGCGGCCGCGAGCGCCTTGGCGCGCCGGCCGAGGACGACGACGCCGCCTGGGCCGCCCGCTGGTGGCCCGAGGGCGACCGCGTCGAGGTCGGCACGCGACGAGAGGCGCTGTGGCGCAGCCTGATCGGGCTCGGTCCGGTCGCCGCGCTCATGGTCGACTACGCGCACACGGCGGACGCCCGGCCGCCGGCCGGGTCGCTCTCGGCGTTCCGCGCCGGACGCCAGGTGCCGCCCGTCCCGGCCGGCTCGTGCGACCTCACCGCCGAGGTCGCCGTCGACGCCCACGCCGCCGCCGGCGAGGCGGCCGGCGCGACGACA
>JBQGCR010000677.1:0-5359 GCA_052038585.1 Kineosporiaceae bacterium | reverse complement strand
CGCCGAGGGCGAGCGCCTGACGACGAACCTCGGCGTGCGGGTCAGCGACGACGACAACTCCCTGACGGCCGGGCAGCGCGGCCCGACCCTGCTCGAGGACTTCCACTTCCGCGAGAAGATGATGCACTTCGACCACGAGCGCATCCCCGAGCGCGTGGTCCACGCCCGCGGCGCCGGCGCGCACGGCGTCTTCGAGCTCACCGAGAGCCTCGGCCGGTGGACCCGCGCCAAGGTGCTCACGGAGGTCGGTGCGAAGACCGAGGTGTTCGTGCGCTTCTCGACGGTCAACGGCTCGCGCGGCTCGGCCGACACCGCGCGCGACGCCCGCGGCTTCGCGACGAAGTTCTACACGTCCGAGGGCGTCTGGGACCTCGTCGGCAACAACATCCCGGTGTTCTTCATCCAGGACGCGATCAAGTTCCCCGACCTCGTGCACTCGTTCAAGCCCGAGCCGCACGTGGAGATCCCGCAGGCGTCGACGGCCCACGACACCTTCTGGGACTTCATCAGCCTGACGCCCGAGTCCATGCACATGGTCATGTGGACCATGTCGGACCGGGCGATCCCGCGCAGCTACCGGATGATGCAGGGCTTCGGCGTCCACACGTTCCGGCTCGTCGACGCCGCAGGCCGCTCCACCTTCGTCAAGTTCCACTGGATCCCGAGGCTCGGCATCCGCTCCCTCGTCTGGTCGGAGGCGCAGAAGCTCGGCGGCGTCGACCCGGACTTCCACCGGCGCGACCTCGCCGCGGCCATCGACGCCGGCGCGTTCCCGCAGTACGACCTCGGCGTCCAGCTCCTCGCGGAGGACGACGTCGAGCGCGTCGGCGTCGACGTCCTCGACGCGACGAAGCTCTGGCCGGAGGAGCGGGTCCCGGTGCGCGTCGTCGGGACGATGACGCTGAACCGCAACCCGGACAACTACTTCGTCACGACCGAGCAGGTGGCCTACCACACCGGCCACGTGGTCCCGGGGATCGACTTCACCGACGACCCGCTGCTCCAGGGCCGCAACTTCTCCTACCTCGACACCCAGATCAACCGCTTCTCCGGCGTCAACTGGCACCAGCTGCCGGTCAACGCCTCCCGGGCGCCGGTCAACAACTTCCAGCAGGACGGGTTCATGCGGTACGCGAACCGTCCCGGCCGGGTCAACTACTCGCCCAACAGCCTCGGCGACGGCGGCGACGACCGGCCGCGCGAGTCCTCGTGGCGCCAGGGCGGGTTCGTCACCTTCCCCGAGCCGGTGAGCGGCACCAAGGTCCGCGTCCGGCCGGGCTCCTTCGACGACCACTACACGCAGGCGACCCTCTTCTACCGCAGCCTCACCGCGCCCGAGCAGCAGCACGTCGTCGACGCGCTGCGGTTCGAGCTCGGCAAGGTCACCGTCAGGAGCGTCCAGGAGCGGATGCTCGGGCACCTCGCCAACGTCGACACGGGCCTGGTCCGCGCCGTCGCGGCCGGCCTCGGGCTGCCGGCACCGAGCGGGAGCCCGGCCGACCCGGCCCCGTCGCCGGCGCTGTCCCAGGAGCGGCGCAGCCGGCCGACGGCGGCGACCCGCACGGTCGCCGTGCTCGTCGCCGACGGCGTCTCGGGGGACGACGTCGCGGCCGTCCGGGCGGCGCTCGACGCGGCCGGGGCGACGAGCGACGTCGTCGCCCCGCACCTGGGCGCCGTCGACGCCGAGGGTGCCGCCGTCGCCGCGACCGCGACGTACCTCACGGCCGAGTCCGTGCAGTACGACGCCGTCTTCGTCCCCGGCGGGACGGCGTCGGCCCGCACGCTCGCCGCGCTCGGCGACGCCGTGCACTTCGTCGAGGAGGCGTTCAAGCACCACAAGCCGATCGGGGCGGTCGGGGCCGGCACCCGGCTGCTCGACGTCGCCCTCCAGGACGGCTCGGCCACGGCGGCGCTCGGCGGGCCGGGTGTCGTCACCGGGTCGACCGGCGCCGCCGTCGCCCCGACGTTCCTGTCGGCCGTCGCGGCGCACCGCTTCTGGAACCGGCCGCAGGCGCCGACGGTCAGCGCCTGACCGAGGCGCTCACAGGTCGGGCCAGGGCAGGGTCGTCAGGTGCTCGCGCCAGACCTTCTCCAGGCGCCCGTCGGCGATGACGGCTGCCAGCGCACCGTCGAGGTCGGCGAGCAGGTCCGGGCGGTCCTTGGCGACGCCGACGCCCCAGCGGTTGCCCGTGCGCACCGTGAAGGCCACCTCGAACGCCGGGTGCGCGTCGCCGAGCGGGACGAGGGCGACGTCGTCGTCGACGACGGCGTCGACCTCGCCGGCCTCGAGCGCGGTGAGCATCTCGCCGAAGACGTCGTCGCTCGAGCCGCCGAACGGGACGCAGACGGCGCCCGGGAAGGTCTGCGCCAGAGCCATGTTCGTGCTGCCGTCGATCGCCCCGACGCGCAGCCCGGCGAGGTCGTCGGCCGTGCGCAGGCCGCTGCCGCGGCGCACGAGGACGCTCTCGTGGAAGACGGCGTAGGGCCGGGTGAAGTCCACCTGGGCGCTGCGGCTGGGGATGATGCCCTGGCCGCACCAGACGGCGTCCGCCTCGTGCCGCTGCACGGCGGGGATCATGTCGTTCCACGGCAGGAAGACCCACTCGACCGTGCGGGCGAGCTCGGCCGCGACCTCGGCCGCCGCCGCGGGCTCGTACCCGGACCGCACGACGCCGTCCGGGGACCTCGAGAACAGCGGCGGCGCCTCGGCGTCGATGCAGGCCAGGCGCAGCACCGGCGCCACCGGGTCCATGGCCGGGCTCACGGGAGGAACTCCGCGTAGTAGCTCTTCTCCCAGTCGGTGACGTAGCCGCAGAAGCGCGTCCACTCGTCGGTCTTCAGGGCGACGTACGTCTCGACGAGCTCCTCCGGGAAGGCCGAGCGGACCACCTTGTCCTCGGCGAACGCCTCGAGCGCCTCGCCGAGGGTCAGCGGCATCGGCGCGAACGAGCCCGCCGTCGCCGGGTCGTACGACGAGCCCACCTGCGGCGCACCGGGGTCGAGCCGGTGGTCGAGCCCGTCGGCGATCGCCGCGAGCAGCGCGGCGTGGGACAGGTAGGGGTTGACGGAGGCGTCGGGGATCTTGAACTCCAGCCGCCCGACGGCCGACAGCCGCACCGTGCACGTCTTGTTGTCCAGGCCCCAGTTGATCCGGGACGGCGCGAACTGGCCGGCGTCCCAGTACCGCTTGTACGAGTTGACCGTCGAGGCCATGATCGCCATCGCGCCCGCGGCGTGGGTGAGGATGCCGCCGAGCGCGTGCCGGCCCTCCTCGGCCAGGTGCAGGTCGCGGCGTCCGGGCTCGGCGAGGACGTTGACGTCGCCGCGCCACAGCGACAGGTTGTGGTGGCAGCCGTTGCCCATCATCCCGGTGGCCGGCTTCGGCATGAACGACGCCGTGACGCCGAGCTCGCGGGCCACCTGCTTGCAGACCTGCCGGTACGTCGTCAGCCGGTCCGCCGTGAGGTCGCACCGGTCGTAGTTCCAGTTCAGCTCGAGCTGTCCCGGGTCCTCGTAGTCGCCCTCGACCATGTCGAGCCCGAGCGCCCGGGCGTACCCGATGACCCGCTGGACGATCTCCCGGTGCCGCTCGAGGTGGTCCACGTGGTACGCCGGGCTCCCGCCGGGCCGCACGTGCGCCTCCAGTCCCGGTCCGCTCCAGGTCATCTCGGGCTCGCAGCCGCTGCGCAGCTCCAGGCCGGTGCGCGCGGTGAAGTCCGCGTGCAGCCGCAGGAGGTTGCCGCGGGCGTCCGTCGCGAGGGGCCGGCCGCCCACCTCGGGCAGGTGGTCGGGCTCGTAGAGCCGGCAGAGGACCCGGGCGACGGTGCGGTCCCAGGGCAGGACGGCGAAGGTGTCGAGGTCCGGGACGGCGGTGAACTCGGCCGCCTCGACGCCGCCGCCGAGCAGGACGCCGTCGACCGTCGACTGGAGGTCCGCGACGGCCGTGCGGTGCATCTGCACGCCCCGCACCGCGATCCGCGCGAGGTGGCCGACGGGGAGCACCTTGCCCATGACGCGCCCGGACAGGCTGACCGTCTGCAGGTAGACGAGCTCGACGCCGGCCTCGCGGGCCTGCGCGAGGACGCCGTCGAGCAGGGCGGCGTCGGAGTTGGTCTCGCGGTGGGCGTCCAGCGCGGTCGGGCTCATGCCTGGCCTCCGGGGTCGGGGACGGGGGTGGGGGTGAACGCGAGGGGCAGGGTGACGGCGCCGGTGTTGCCGCTGTCGGGCAGCCACACCGGCTCCGCGGCGTAGCGCAGGTCCGGCATCCGCTGCGCGAGCAGCGGCAGGGCGATGCTCATGTCGCTGCGGGCGACGAAGTGCCCGAGGCAGTGGTGGGTCCCGCCGCCGAACCCGACGTGCCGCACCCGGTCGGTGGCGGTGACGTCGAAGGACGGGTCGGGCATCGCCGTCGGGTCGGTGCCGGCGGATTCGGCGAACAGGTGCAGCGTCGTGCCGCCGGGGATGACGACGCCGTCCACCTCGAGGTCCTCGACGGTCTCCCGGGTGACCCACGTCGTCGTCGGCGCCACCCGCATGACCTCCTCGACGGCGGGACCGCCGAGCTCCGGGCGCCGGGCGATGAGGGCCCACTGGTCGGGGTGCTCGACGAAGGTCCGCACCGCCAGGCTCAGCTGGTTGCGCGTCGTGTCGAAGCCGCCGAAGACGAGCAGGACCATCGCGTCGCGCAGCTCCGTGTGCGAGAGCCGCTCGCCCTCGACGCTCGCCGCGACGAGCCGGCCGGTGAAGTCGTCGCTCGGGTGCGCGAGACGCTCCTCGATGGCCCGGTCGCAGTAGGCGAACAGCTCCTCCAGCGCGGCCTCGATGCGGGGCAGGTCCTCGGCGATCGTCACGCCCATCGCCAGCCCGATCGTCGCGGAGAGGTCGGCGATCGTGGCCCACTCCTCCTCCGGGAGGCCGAGCAGGCCCGCGACCACCCGCGCGGCGTACGGCTCGGCGAACTCGCGGACGAACTCGCACTCGCCCCGTGGCGCGAACGCGTCGACGAGCTCGGTGGCGAGGGCGACGAACGTCGGGGACATCGTCTGGATGAGCCGGTTGGAGAACGCCGGGTTGAGCAGGCGCCGGAGGCGGTGGTGCTCCTCGCCCTCCGTGTTGAGGATCCACGAGGCCCACCAGCGGGCGAAGGGTCCGGACGTCACGCCGTGGTGGGCCGGCCAGGCGACGCTGCCCTGGCGCACCTTCGGGTGCTTGAGCAGCCGGTTCACCTGGTCGTTGCGGAGCACCGCGAGGCCGTACGGCGTGCGGGCGAACCAGCCCTCGTCGCGGGCGCGGCGCACCTGCTCCGAGCGGACGGAGAACGACGGGTCCGTGACGTCGAAGTACGGCGCCTGCGCGAACG
>JBQGCR010000676.1:0-1656 GCA_052038585.1 Kineosporiaceae bacterium | reverse complement strand
TCGTCGCCCGGCGTGAGCGTCTCGAGCCAGGCGTGGATCAGCGGCTCGCCGGCGTGGAAGTCCACGGGCGCACCGGCGATCGTCAGGGACGCGACCTTGTCCGGGTGCAGCGCGGAGTAGATGACGGCGAGCCAGCCGCCCTGGCAGTCCCCGACGAGGTGGGCGCGACCGCCGAGGTGGTCGATCGCCTCCTCGAGCGCGACGAGGTACTCCTCGATCCGCGCGTTGCGGGTGCGGGCGGTCGCCGGCTTCCAGTCCAGGGAGAACACCCGGGTGAGCCCGGCGTCCCGCGCGGTGCGCACCTGGCTCTGCTCCGGCGCGAAGTCGACGATGCACGAGTCGTGCCCGGCCTGCGGCGGCAGGAGCAGCGTCGCGGTCTCGCCGGGGTCGACGGTGCGGGCGGAGAAGTCGCGCAGCCGCGCGACGAAGCCGTCGACGACGACGCGGTGCGGCGTCGACCACTGCGGCCGGCGCCGGCGGACGACCTCGGTGCCCCACGTGAGGACGTCGCCGACGACGTCGCCGGGCCAGGCGCCACGGGCGAGGGCGCCGCTCCAGTAGTCGACGCCCGTCCGCAGCGTCGCGGTGGCCATCTGCATCGCGGCCTCGACGACGGTGTCGGCGAGCAGCGTGGGGTGCGGGGTGGAGGGGGCCTTCATCGCGCGGTCCACCCCTGGTCCATCGAGACGGCGACGCCGGTCATCGAGCGCCCGGACGGCCCGGCGAGGAACGCGACGAGGTCGGCGACCTCCGACGGCTCGACGAGCTTCTTCACCGGCTGCGCGGCGAGGATGACCTCCTCGAGCACCCGGTCCTCGCTCATCCCGTGCGCGGCGGCCTGGTCGGCGATCTGCTTCTCCACCAGCGGGGTCCGCACGTACCCGGGGCAGACGGCGGTCGCGGCGACGCCGACGCCGGCGCCCTCGAGCGCGAGCGTCTTCACGAGGCCGACGACGCCGTGCTTGGCCGAGACGTAGCCCGCCTTGTACGGGGACGCGACGAGCCCGTGCGCCGAGGCGATCGCCACGAACCGGCCGGCACCGCAGGCCACGAGGTGCGGCCAGGCGTACTTGGCCAGGAGGAACGGGCTCGTGAGCAGGACGGCGAGCAGGGCGTCCCACCGGTCCTCGGGGAAGTCCGCGACGGGCGCGACGTGCTGGAAGCCCGCGTTGGGGACGACGACGTCGAGCCGGCCGAACCGCTCGACGGCGGCGTCGACGACGGCACGGTTGCCCTCGCGGGTCGTCAGGTCCGCCTTGAAAGGCACGGCGGGCGCCTCACCCGGCTCGAGGTCGACGGACAGGACGTCGTACCCCCCGTCGAGCAGCCGGGTCGCGATCGCGGCGCCGATGCCGCTCGCCGCACCGGTCACGATGGCCGCGGGGCGCGTTCGGTCCGTCATGTGCTGAGCCTCTCGCCAGGGTCGGTCGGTGGTCGTGCGACGGCGGCGGACGGCCGGGGCCGCCCGCCGCCGCGGGGTCGGTCGCGCGTCAGGCGAGCGTCTCGCGGACGGCCTTGGTGGAGGCGCCGCTGAGGTCCTTGACGAGCGCGGTCTGCGTCGCGGTGGCGGTGACGACCCAGTCCAGGCCCGTGGCCTTCGCGGCCTTCTCCTGCAGGTCCACCATGCTCGCGACGGCCTTCTCGTACGCGTCGAGG
>JBQGCR010000675.1:0-1614 GCA_052038585.1 Kineosporiaceae bacterium | reverse complement strand
AGCACCGTCGGCCCGCAGGCGCGACCCGCCGTCCCACGCGTCCACCCAGGCGCGGACGGCCTCGTCGAGGAGCGTGCCGCACGGCCGGCCGTGCGCGCCGTCGCGCGGCAGCCAGGTCACCGTCATGCCGGCGGGCACCGTGAGCGGCAGGACGTCCGCTCTCGTGGGCACCTCGAGGAGCACCGCCCCGCGCGCCGTGCGCGGCAGCTGCTCGACGATCGAGCAGACGGCGGGCACGGCGGTCTCGTCGCCGGCGAGCAGGAACGTCGTCGCCGCGCCCGGACGCCACTCGTACCCGCCGGCGTCGGGGCCCGCGGTGGCGTCGGGGGCGATGACGACGAGCTCGTCGCCGGCCCGCGCGGCGGCCGCCCAGCGCGACGCCGGCCCGGTGTCGCCGTGCGCGACGAAGTCGACGACGAGCTGCCGCGCGACGGGGTCCGCGTGCCGGATCGTGTACGTGCGCACCGGGTTCCGCTCGGGGGCGGGCTGTGCGCGCCACGTGTCGAACCAGTCGTCCCCGGCCGGGAAGGTCGAGAACCCCTGCCCGGGCAGGGGCAGCACGACCTTGATCCGCTGGTCGGGACCGTGCCGGGCGAGGTCGGCGAGCTCGTCGGAGGTGAACGTCACGCGGGTGAAGGCGGGGGAGAGCCGCTCCACCCCGGCGACGGTCACGGGGAACGGGCGGTACGCGGAGCGGGACATCGGCTTCCTCGGGGTGCGGGCGGGATCAGGACCGCGAGCGGGCGAGCAGGAGGACGAAGTAGGGCGCGCCGAGCACGGACACGACGAGACCGGCCGGCAGCTGGGCCGGTGCGATGACGGTGCGGCCCAGCGTGTCCGCGACCGCGAGGAGTACCGCCCCGAGGAGCAGGGCGGCGGGGACGGACCGGGCGTGACGTGCCCCGACGAGCGCCCGGGCGGCGTGCGGGGCGACGAGGCCGACGAAGGCGACGACGCCGACCGCGGTGACGCTCGCGGCGGCGAGCAGCGACGCGAGCACGAGGACGAGCAGGCGGGTGCGCTCGAGGGGGACGCCGACGAGGCGCGGGGTGTCCTCGTCGAGCGCGAGCAGGTCGAGCTCGCGGCGCAGCAGGAGGGCCGCGGGGAGCGCGACGGCGAGGCAGGCGGCGACCGGGACCACGTCGCCCCAGTCCCGGCCGTACGTCGTTCCGGAGAGCCACGTGAAGATCTGGGGGGTGTCGAACGGGTCGGCGCGGACGAGGAGGAACGTCGTCAGCGCGCTCGTGCCGGACCACACGCCGCTCCCGACGAGCACGAGCCGGTCGGCGTCGAGCCCACCGCGCCAGGCGATCCCGTAGACGAGGGCGAACGCGGCGAGCGCGCCGACCACGGCGGCGACGGTCCGGGCGGTGCCGCCCGGTGCCGTCCCGGCCAGCGCGCCGGCGCCGCCGGTGACGACGACGACCGCGCCGAGCCCCGCCCCGCCGGTGATGCCGAGGATCCCCGGCTCGGCGAGCGGGTTGCGCGACGTCGCCGGCACGAGCGCCCCCGAGCGGGCGCGCGCCGCCCCGGCGAGGAGCGCCGCGACGACGCGCGGCGCCCGCTCGTCGAGGGCGAAGGCGATGACGGGTGCGGCCCGGCCGTCCAGCCACA
>JBQGCR010000674.1:0-3209 GCA_052038585.1 Kineosporiaceae bacterium | reverse complement strand
CTGCGGCGCGACGTCGAGGCCCGTCACGGGCCGCTCGCCACCCGGGACGTCGTCGTCGCGGCGCTGCTGCCCGGACCCGACGGCGGCCCGGGGCACGACGACCTCCCGGGGCCCGAGGCGCTCGCGGCGGCGGTCGCCGGGCCGGCGGGCGCGCCGTGCGTCGTCCTCGGCAGCGAGACCGCGGCCGCGCGGGCCGGGGCCCTGACGACGCCCGGTGCCGCGGCGGACGCCGTCGTCCTCGACCTCGGCGGCGGCACGGTGGACGCGGTGACGGCGGTGGGCCACGCGGTGCGGCCCGGCGCCGGCGAGATGGTCACCGCCGGCGTCGCGGCGCTGCTCGGGGTGCCGCGGGGCGCGGCGGACTGGGTCAAGCGCGGGCCGTGCGCGCGCCTCGACGGGCCGCACGTGCTCGTCGGGGAGGACGGCGCCCGGTCCTTCACCGACCGCCCGGCACCGGCGGCGGCCGTCGGGGCGCTCGTCGTCCCCGGTCCCGCGGGCCTGCTCCCCTTCACCCGCGACCTCGCGGCGAGCGAGTGGCGGGCGCTGCGGCTGCGGCTCAAGCGGGCGGTGCTCGCCGAGTCGGTCGAGCGGGCCCTCGTCACGGCGCGTGACGACGGGAGGCGCGACGTCGTCCTCGTCGGCGGGGTCGCCGGGGACGCCGAGGTGCTGCGCGTGCTCGACGGCGTCCTCGCCGGCCGGGTCGTCGGCCGGGCGGACGTCGCGGCGGCGCAGGCGCCGGGCCGGCTGGGGCACCGGTGGGCGGTGGCGTACGGCCTGACGCTCCTGCACCAGCGCCGTGACGCGACGGCGGTCTGACCCGACGGTCAGCGGGAAGGGCTGCGGTTCAGAGCTTGGCGAGCCCCTTGCTGTCGCAGGCGAGGCTGCGGACGTTGCCGCCGCCGAAGTCGACCGTGACGTGGTTCGGTCCGGCGGTCACGACCTTCCCGCACCCGTGCGAGTCGTGCGTGACGCGGTCGCCGACGGACAGGACGAGCTTCTCGCGCTCCACCGGCTCGGCGCGGGCGAACGGGCTCGTCGACAGGGAACGAGAGAGGGCTGTTCGCGAGGTGTTCACGCTACCAACGGTGCACCCCCGTCACAGGAAACGGCAAGGACTTCCGGCGACTGTCACTCAGCGTGCCGAATCCTGCGGCGCAATGTCGCGTTCGTAGGCAGTTCTGACGCCCCAAAGTTCGGCAGTCGTCACCTCCCGGAAACCGGTCGTCTCAGCTCCTGGCCCCCACGAGGTCGGGGATCTCCGTGACGTCGTACCAGAGCAGGTCGGTCGCCTCCGCCTCGTCCAGGACGAACCGGGCGTCGTCGTCCCCCGCGTCGGCCGCCGGCAGCGCGGCGACCGCGGCCTCGACCGCCGCGCCGGCGTCCTCCTCGTCGACGTGGACGCTCGCGACCGCGGCGCGGGCCACGTCCGTGCGCAGGACGACGACGCTCCGGTACGGCTCGTCGGGGCCCGGCTGCACGCCGTCGTCCGGGACGTCGGCCGCGACGACGACGCGCCGCCGCGGGGCCCCCGGGTCGGCGGCGAGCAGGCGCAGGGACGCCTCGGCCGCGTCGGTGCTCACCGCGTACTCGAGCTCCTCGAGGTCGCCCTCGACGTACCACTCGCGGACGGCGGGGGTCACGGCGTGGACGGGCGTCCCGGTGCGCGCGAAGACGTCGTCGGAGTGCGCGGCGGCGAGCAGGGGGAGCGTCATCGGGATGTAGACCCGCATCAGCCGGTGTCCTCCAGGTGGGCGCGGCGGCGGCCGCCGTCCGGGTCGGGGTGGGCGTGGTCGTGCGCGGACGGCGGGGCGTCGAGGTCGACGTCCTGCTCCGCCTCGGTGACCGGCTCCGGCAGGTGCCGCAGGGCCTCCGGGTCGGCCAGGGCGAGCCTGGTCGTCCGCAGGGCGGTCCGGAGCACCAGGTGGCGACGCTCCGTCGCCATGAGGTTACCGCCGATGGCCTCGAGGTCCTCCGGCCCGGGGCCGACGACGGTGACGTCGGTGCCGCCGCGGTGCACCTTGGCGACCTCGCGCAGGCAGCGCCGCGTGACCCGCTCGCGCCACGCGCGCTCCATCCGGGTGCGGACGGCGGACGGGTGGTCCATCGCGAAGGAGACCATCGGCGCGAGGACGAAGACCTCGTCGAGCCCGAGCCCCGCGGTGAGGTCGACGTTCGTCGCCGAGCAGGCCCCGCCGTCGACGTACCGGCGCCCGCCGATCCGGACCGGCGCGTACCAGCCGGGGATCGCACAGGAGGCCATGACGGCGTCGACGAGGTCCGCGGGCGGTGCGCCGGGCTCGCCGAAGGCGACGCGCCGCCCCGACTCGAAGTCCATGGCGACCGCGCGGACCCCCGGGTGCGGCGCCCAGCCGGTCGGGACGAGGGCCTCGACGAGGTCGCCGACCCGGCGCAGGCTCCCCCGCCCCTCGGGCAGCAGCGCGGCGAGCACCGCCGTCGGCGGGAGCCGGCCGAGGTGGCGGGCGTTGGCCGCGACGAGCGCGGCGCTGCCGGGGCCGAGCAGCCGGGGCCGCGGCGGCAGGGCGCCGCCCGTCGCCGCGTCGGCGTCCCAGTCGGTCGCGGCGAGGGGTCCGGAGGCGGCGGCGTCCCCGAGCTGGTGGGCCCGCAGTTGCGCCACCGACACGCCGGCCCCGAGCATCGCCGCGGTGACCGAGCCGGCCGAGGTGCCGACGACCAGCTCGGCGTCCCGCGCGTCGAGGCCGTGCACCTCCTCGAGCGCGGTGAGCGCGCCGACGGTCCAGGCGCCGCCGAGCACGCCGCCGCCGCCGAGCACGAGCCCCCACCGCACGCCTCGACCCCTCTCGCTCGTCCCGGCCCCGCTCGGACCGGCCCGCTCGGACCGGCCCTTCGGGGCGACAGTACGCCGCGGGGCCCTCGGCAGGGGTCCCGGAGGCCGCGGTGACGCATCGGGGTGGGCACGGCGGCGACCGCGTGGTCCCGGGACGGCAGGCGGGGCATCCGGTCGCGGACGGTGCCGTGAGGTCCGCCGGGCGGCCGATCAGCGCCGGACGCGCGGGTGCCGAGGGATGCAGGGTCACCGTCAACGTCCCGACCGAAGGGGTCCCCATGACGTCACCGGCCCACCCGTCCGCAGCCCGGCCCGTCGTCCGCCCGGCCCGCACGGCCGCCGTCGCGGTCGCCGCCGCCCTGCTCGGCACCGGGGCCGTCGTCGCCGGGACGGCCGGCGCCTC
>JBQGCR010000673.1:0-5257 GCA_052038585.1 Kineosporiaceae bacterium | reverse complement strand
GGCCGCACGTCGCCCCGCGCCGCCGGCACCCGCGCACGGTGCCGGCACGCCGTCCCGGCCCCGGCCCGCCGCGCCGTCGCCGACCGGCACGAGCCGGCAGGACGACGAGCCCGAGGACCACGACGTCGAGGACGACGACCGGTCCGGCCACCACGACGGCGGGGACGAGCACGAGGACCGCGACGACCGGGGCGACCGCGGCGACCGCGGCGACCACGACCGCGGGGGCGACGACGACCGGGGCGACGACGGCGACGAGCACGAGGACCGCGACGACGACTGAGCCGCCGGCCGTCCCGTCAGGCCGGAGCGGGCTCCGGCATCGGGCCCGGCGGCTCGATCGGCGGGATGTCCGGTCCCGGGACGGGGACGGGCACGTCCGGACCCGGCGCGGGCGGCGCCACGGGCTCCGGCGGGGCGGGCACGGGCGGGGTGGGCGGCTCGGTCATCTCGGCCTCCGACGGTCGCAGGGGTGTTCTGTCCGGTACCCCGTTCCCTGACCGGGCGAAGCGGAAGCATGCGTCCTCCGGACGACCGCTGGGGCGCCGAGGCGCTCAAGATGCGGCTCCCGGCCGTCGATGGACCACACGACCAGCAAGGAGCCGAGCAGTCGGCCTCACGTCCCCCGGAGTGACCTCATGGCACGTCTGAGCTCCCTCGTCCCAGCCTCCCGTCGCTCCGAGCAGGCACCGCTGCGCGAGCTCCTGGCGACGAGCAGCAGCCCCCTGCGCGCGACCCTCGAGAGCCTCAACAACAACTGCTTCGTCGCCGACCTCGAGCTCAACCTCGTCTGGATGAACCGCAAGGCCGAGGAGACGCTCAAGTCCCTCGCCCCCGCGATCCGGTCGACGTTCGGGCTGTCCCTCGGCGACCTGCTCAACGGCTCGATCCACCGCTTCCACCGCGACCCGGCGCGCATCGACCGGATCCTCGCCGACCCGGGCGCGATGCCGCGGACGGCGACGTTCTCCTTCGGCGGCATCACGCTGCGCACCCTCATCAACGCCGTCACCGACGAGGAGGGGCAGCGGCACGGCTTCGTCGTCCTCTGGGACAACGTCTCCGAGCGCAACAGGACGGCCGACACGGCGTTCAGCGAGGTCGCCACGACCGCGGAGAGCATGACGTCGGCCGCCCAGCGGATCACCGAGGTCTCCGCCCGCACGTCGAGCCAGGCTGACGCCGCCGCGCACGCCACCCAGGAGCTGCGCGAGGCCGTCGCCGAGATCGCCCGCGCGTCGAGCACGTCGTCCCAGCAGGTCCGTGACGCCGTCACGGCGACGAGCGCCGGCGTCGCCCGGCTCGGGGACCTGCAGCGCACGAGCGCCGAGATCGGCGACTTCCTGCGGCTCATCACCGGCGTGGCCGAGCAGACGAAGATGCTCGCGCTCAACGCGACGATCGAGGCCGCGCGCGCCGGCGAGGCCGGCAAGGGCTTCGCCGTCGTCGCCGACGAGGTCAAGCAGCTCGCGGGGACCACCGCCGCGTCGATCACCGACATCGAGTCCCGGATCGCGGCGATCCAGACCGCCGCTCAGGCCGGCGTCTCCGCGCTCGCCGAGATCGAGCGGCTCGTCGCGAGCATCAACGAGTCGCAGTCCGCCGTGGCCGCGGCGATCGAGGAGCAGAGCGCGGTGACGAGCGAGATCGCCACGGCGATCTCCGACATCGCCGAGGGGGCGCGCGACGCGGCGTCGGCGTCGGAGACCGTCTCCGGAGCCGTCGACGACGTCACGGCGCGGACCTCGACGCTGCACCGCATCGTCATGGAGTCCTGAGCCGCGACCGCGGCGGGCGTCAGGCCCGGGATGAGCCGTCCCCGGCGTCGTCCCGGTCCTGCTCCCGCGGCCGCTCCCGCGGCTCGCGGGGGTCCTGCGGGTCCTGCGGCGGCTCGCTGTAGCGCACCTTGCGCAGGTGGTGGGCCATGCTGCGGGCGAGCACGACGACGGCGAGCGCCAGGGCGAAGGTCACGAGGAAGCCGCCGAGCCCCGGGCTGACCGTGCTGGGGTCGAAGTTGTCCTCGCCGGGGGCGACGGTGGCGCCGAGCCACAGGGCTGCCTGCATGGGACCCATTGTCCGCCCTCAGCCGGCCGGGCGCAGCGGCGCCCTGTCGACGAGCTCGCGGACGCCGGCGAACAGGTCGTCCTCGGGCACCGACGTCTCGACGTGGCTGCGGGCGAGCTCCCAGTCCTCGGTCGGCCACACCTGCGCCTGGACGTCGGTCGGCAGGGCGAAGAACGAGCCGTTGGGGTCGATCTGCGTCGCGTGCGCGAGCAGTGCCGCGTCCCGTGTGGGGAAGAACCGGGCGCACTCGACGCGCGTGGTCACCGTGCGCTCCGGCCGCGCGTCGTCGTCCCACCGCTCGATCCAGGCGGCGAACGGCGACTCCTGCCCGCGGGCCAGGAGCGCCTCGTGGAACGCGAGGATCCGGCCCTTGCTGAAGCCGCAGTCGTAGTACAGCTTGAGCGGCTGCCACGGCTCGCCGGCCGCCGGGTAGCGCCCTGCGTCGCCGGCCGCCTCGAACGCCTCGACCGAGACCTTGTGGCACATGATGTGGTCCGGGTGCGGGTAGCCGCCGTTCTCGTTGTACGTCGTCATGACGTGCGGGCGGAACTCGCGCACGAGCCGGACCAGCGGCTCCGCCGCGGTCTCCAGCGGCTCGAGGCCGAAGCAGCCCTCGGGCAGCGGGGGCAGCGGGTCGCCCTCCGGCAGGCCGGAGTCGACGAAGCCCAGCCAGCGGTGGCGCACCCCGAGGATCTCCACCGCCCGGGCCATCTCGTGGCGGCGGAACTCGGCGATGTCGCGCAGCACGTCCGGGTCGTCCTTGAGCGCCGGGTTGAGGATGTCGCCGCGCTCGCCGCCGGTGCACGAGACGACGAGCACCTCGACGCCCTCGGCGACGTAGCGGGCCATGGTCGCGGCGCCCTTGCTCGACTCGTCGTCGGGGTGGGCGTGAACCGCCATGAGCCGCAGCCCCTCACCCGGCCGCCCCGCTGCGTCCTGCACCACGCCGTCCTCCGCTTCGCTCTCGCCTCGTCGTGCGCCGTTCGTCGATGGGACAATCATCCCGGAGCCCGACCTGTTCCCCACCGCGAGGAGGCACACCCGGTGCACGCGTCCGTCCAGCGACCGGCCGACCGGTACGGCGCACCCCGCCGGACGCTGACGCCGCGCGGCTGGGCGGCGGTCGTCGGCGCCGTCGTCGTCGTCGCCGTCGTCGTGGCGGCCTGGTGGGCGTGGGCCACCCGGGACGCCGTCGTCTGGCGCGACCTCGCGTTCGACGTGCGGGACGCGACGACGACGCAGGTCTCCTTCCAGGTGACGATGGACCCCGGCACCGTCGCGGTGTGCACGGTGCGCGCGCTCTCGGAGGCCTTCGCCGAGGTGGGCCTCGTCGACGTCACCGTCGGCCCGTCGGACGAGCGCACCGTCGGCGCGGTCGCCACGGTCCCGACGAGCGAGCTCGCGACGACCGGGACGGTCAAGGGCTGCGTCGTCCGCGACTGAGGTGCGTCCGGGCGCCGGGTTGGTAGGCTCGGACATTCGCGAGACGCGAGAGCAGAAGATCCGGGGCGTGCGATCCGTCGCACGCCCCTCGCCGTAGGAACGGAAGTGACCATGACCGACACGACCACCGGCGCCACCTGGCTCACCCAGGAGGCCTACGACCGCCTCAAGGCGGAGCTGGACCACCTCTCCGGTGAGGGCCGCGTCGAGATCGCCAAGAAGATCGAGGCGGCGCGCGAGGAGGGTGACCTCCGCGAGAACGGCGGCTACCACGCCGCCAAGGAGGAGCAGGGCAAGCAGGAGGCCCGGATCCGCCAGCTCACCCAGCTCCTCGACAACGCTCAGGTGGGCGAGGCCCCCGCGTCGACCGACGGCAGCATCGCCCCGGGGACCGTCGTCACGGCCGAGGTGGCCGGCGACGAGATGACGTTCCTGCTCGGCAGCCGCGAGGTCGGCGACACCACCGACCTCGACGTGTACAGCGAGAAGAGCCCGCTCGGCGCCGCGATCGTCGGTCGCAAGGTCGGCGAGACCGCGTCCTACACCGCGCCGAACGGCAAGGAGATCAGCGTCAGGATCGTCGACGCCAAGCCGTTCGCCGGCTGACCCAGCACGTCCCGACGCCCCGGCCGCCGCGTGCGGCCGGGGCGTCGTCGTGCCGTCGTCCTGCCGGCGCGGCTCAGCGGCTGCGGACCGCCACGACGGGCCCCGCGACGCCGGGGCGTCGCGCCGTCGGCGCCCGCACGTCGAGCCAGCCCGCCGCGGCGGCCAGGCACGTCCGGGCGATGCCGGTCAGGACGTCGCGGTCGAGGTGCTCGGGCCGGTCCCGGTCGGTGTGCACCCGGTCGTTGGCGCCGTCCTCGGCCTCGATGACGAGCACCGCCGGCAGGCCCGCGTCGAGGAACGGCACGTGGTCGCTCGCGTAGGGCGAAAGCGACGTCCCGACGTCGAGGGCCGTCCAGGCCGCCGCGGCGGCGACGACGTCGTCGAGCACCGCCCGGGCGTGCGCCGCCCCCTCGACGAGCAGCCCCGGCGCGGCGGTGTTCCGCGAGGCGACCATGTCGAGGTTCAGCACGGCCCGCAGCCGGGCCCGCTCGGCGGCGTCGAGGCCCGCGACGTGGTGCCGGCTCCCGACGAGGCCCTGCTCCTCGCCGCCGGCGAGCAGCACCCGCAGCGCGAGCCGGCGCGGCGCCGGCGCGAGGAGCCGGGCGAGCTCGAGCACGGTCGCCGCCCCGGAGGCGTTGTCGTCCGCGCCGGGCGCGTCGGCCGCGCTGCCGCCGGCGAGGTTGACCGAGTCGAAGTGGGCGACGAGGACGACGACGCCGTCCGCGGGCCCGCCGGGCCAGTCCCCCACGACGTTCTGCGACGTGCCGGCCCCCACCGGGAAGGTCTCCCGCCGCACGGTGGCGCCGAGGTCCGTGAGCCGGGCCTCGACCCGGTCGGCGGCCACGGCGAAGCCGGGCGACGTCGAGTGCCGGGTGGGCAGCGCCGCGAGGTCCGCGACGTCGGCGAGCACCCGGTCGACGTCGAGCCGCGCGAGCAGCCCCTCGACGGCCGTCCCGGTCCGCGCTCCGGTCCGCGCTCCGGTCCGCAGCGCGGCGAGCCGCTCGGCGCCGACGGGCTCGCCGCTGCGGCCGTGCCCGGCGCCGCGGCTGCAGCACCGGTCCTCCCCGGTCACGTCGGCCCCGTGGACGCGTCGCGCACCTCGAGCCGGTCGGGCACGGCGCCGTCCAGCGCGGCGGGCGCGGCG
>JBQGCR010000672.1:0-11430 GCA_052038585.1 Kineosporiaceae bacterium | reverse complement strand
CTGCATCTGCGCGACGTCGTGCCCGAAGACGACGGTCGCGTCGCTCTCGGTGGCGATCCCGCGGATCTTCTCGACCGAGGCGTACCAGGCGCCGAGGTCGTTGACGATCGCGGCCGGCGTCGCGGGCGGCCCGTAGGAATCGCCCATGTAGATCGCGTCGGACGTGAAGATCATCGTGCCGCTCTCGGGGAGGTCGACGCGCATCGCCATCGTGCCGGGCGTGTGGCCGGGCGCCTCGATGAGCGTGACGCCGGGAAGGATCTCGGTGTCCCCGCTCACCGTCTCGAACTCCAGCCCCTCGTAGTCGGTCTTGAGGTGCGCGCCGGTGAAGAGACCGTCGAAGCCGAAGGCGAACTCCTTCTCCTTGTCGTTGCAGACGAGCCTGGCGCCGGTGTCCTTGAAGAGCCCGACGTTGCCGGCGTGGTCGAAGTGCAGGTGCGACATGACGACGTAGTCGATCTGGTCGAGCCCGACGCCGAGCTGGGCGAGGCGGCTGTCGAAGTACTGCTCCTCGGTGACCTTGTCGTAGGGGAAGAAGTCCTGCAGGCCCGTCGGCTCCCAGCGCTGCTCCCAGTCCCGCGGGCAGCTCGTGTCCCACAGGAGCCGCCCCTCCGGAGTCTCGACGAGGACGGCGTGGGTCGCGCAGTCGTACCACTCCACGGGGCGGTCCTTCTCCTGGCGGGGCCGGATGCTCCGGCCGGGCTTGAGGAGCAGCCACGTGAGGTCGCAGGTCATGGCGCCGCAGTCGAGGACGTGCAGCTTCGTCGGTGCCATCCGTCGTCCTTCCGGGTCGTGGCCCTGGCGGAGGAGGGCCGGTGCCGGAACTGTGGTGTGTAACATGCTACGTGTCAAGGGTCGGGCCGCGGGCTAGGGTGCCGCTCGTGCAGCCAGTCACCGCCCGCGCGAGCCTGACCGACCAGGCCGTGGCGGCGATCCGCTCGGGCATCCTGTCCGGCGAGCTCGCGCCGGGCGAGCTGACGAGCGTCTACCAGCTCTCCGAGCGCCTCGGCGTGAGCCGGACGCCGGTCCGCGAAGCCGTGCTCCGGCTCGTCGAGGCCGGCATGCTCCGGTTCGAGCGGAACAAGGGCATCCGGGTGCTGCGGACGTCGGTCCACGACGTCCAGGAGGTCTTCCAGCTCCGCCTCCTCCTCGAGGTGCCCGCGGCGGCCCGCGCCGCCCGGTGGGCGCCGGACACCGCGCTCGACGGGCTGCGCGCCCGGCTCGCCGCGATGCGCTCGGCCGCCGGCGCGCACGACGAGGAGGCCTTCATGGCGCAGGACCGCGCGCTGCACGCCGAGATCCTCACCGCCGCGGGCAACGGCAAGCTCGTCGCCGTCGTCGCCCGCCTCCGCGAGGCGACCGCGACGCTCGGCGCGTCGACGGCGGACCGCTCCCGCAGCCTCGACGACATCGCCGACGAGCACGAGCCCCTCGTCGAGGCCGTCTGCGAGCGGGACGCGGAGCGAGCCGCGGCGACGATGCGGGCGCACCTCGTGCACACCGGTGGGCTGCTCCTCGACCAGCTCGTCCGGGACGGCCGCGACCCCGGTGACGTCGACCCCGGGTGGGCCGAGGCGTTCGTCGTCTGAACCGCCCGCTGTAACGGCGCGCCTCGCACCGGCAGAGGAGAGGCATGACCTTCGCGCGGGACCCCGACGCCTTCGAGGCCTTCTACCGCGAGCACCTCGAGACGGTGCAGCGGTTCGTGGCCCGCCGGGTCGTCGACCCGTACGTCGCGGCGGACCTCACGGCGGACGTCTTCCTCGCCGCCATCGAGCACGGCGACCGCTACCGGCCCGACCTCGGCCCGCCGCGGCCGTGGCTCCTCGGGATCGCCCGGACCGTCGTCGCCATGCACCACCGGTCGGCGGCGCGCGGCGTCGCGGCCGTCCGGCGGGTCGACGCCCGGGCGCTCGTCGACGACGTCGCGTACGACCGGCTCGTGGCGCGGCTCGACGCCGAAGCGGCGGTCCGGGAGCTGCACGCCTCGCTCGCCGGGCTCCCCGACGGCCAGCGGGCGGTGCTCGAGCTCGTCGCCGTCGACGGGCTGACCCTCGCCGAGGCCGCTGCGGCGCTCGGCATCTCCGCGGCCAACGCCCGCGTCCGCTACCACCGCGCCCGGCGCACGCTGCGCGCCGCGGTGCCCGGACCGCTCACCGAGGTGACGCCATGACCGGCACGACGAACCGTCCGCTCGACCCCTTCGAGACCGCCCTGCTCGGCGAGCTCCGCGCCGTCGTCGCGGACCGGGCCGCCGTACCGCAGGCGCGTCGGTCCGTGCGCCGGCCGCGCCGGCTGCTGCTCGCCGCCGCGGCGGTCGCCGTCGGCACCGCCGTCGTCGCCCCTGCCCTGACCGCGGAGCCGGCCTTCTCGGTGCAGGAGGGCAACGACGGTGAGATCCGGGTCGAGGTGAACCGCATCGAGGACGCCGCCGGCCTGGAGGACTCCCTGCGCCGGTTCGGGATCGCCTCCGACATCACCTACGTCCCGGGCGGAGGGCGCTGCGCGGACCGGGGGCTCGCCGACCGGTCCGTCACCCGGTCCGGCCTGACCGTCGGCGTCGGGGAGCGGACCTTCCAGCTCACCCTGCCCCCGGGGGCCGTCCGGGACGGCGAGACGCTCGTGGTCTGGGTGTCGGGCCGTCCGATCCCCGACGGGTTCGCCGGCTCCGTCGAGGCCGGCGTCGTCACCGGTCCGGTGCCGCCGTGCGTCGTCGTCCCCTGAGCCTCACAGCGTGAAGGGGCAGGTGCCGGTGACGACCTCCTGGCACAGCCGCCGCACCCGGACGGCGAAGTTCAGGCCCTCGCTGTCGCGCAGCTTCTCGGTGTTGACGCCGAGCACGCGGCCTGACCGGTCGAGCAGCGGGCCGCCGGAGTTGCCGGGGTTGATCGCGGCGTCGGTCTGGAACGCGTCCTCCCAGACCTTGGAGAGGATGCCCTGGGTCACCGTGCCCTCGAGGCCGTAGGGCGAGCCGATCGCGACGACGGGGTCGCCGACCTTGGCCGCGGTCGCCGGCTCGAGCACGGGCAGGTCGGCGTCGACGACGAGCAGCGCGAGGTCGTTGTCGGCGTCCCACGCCGCGAGCGTCGTCGGGAGCGCGACGCCGCCCTGGGACACCCCGACCCGGGCGACGACGGGTGGGGCCGGCGTCACGCCGGGGCTCGCGGGCGCGCTCGGGGACGGCGTCGTCCCCGGCGACGTCCCGGGTGCGGTCTCGCCGGTGCAGCCGGCGACGACGTGGTGGTTCGTCACGACGGCGACGCCGGCCGCGCCGGTCGCGAGGTCCAGGGCGAAGCCGGAGCCGAGCGTCGTCCCGCACGTCACCGTGACGACCGACGGCTGGGCGGCGCTGACGACGGCGCCGACGTCGAGCCGGGCCCTCGCCTCCTCGCCGATCTCGGACTCGACGGCGTCGAGCCGGCCGGACCCGGCGCGCACCTGCGCGTCGAGGGACTGCAGCCGGCCGTCCGCCGCGGCCATCCGGCGGTCGAGGTTCGTCACGGACGACGTCGTCGCGGCGTCCTGCCGGCGCAGGGCCTCGAGGTCGTCGTGCGCCGCCTCGAGCCGCCACGCCGTCCAGCCCAGCGCGGCGGTCTGCCCGGCCAGGAGGACGGCCAGAGCGCCGACGGCGAGCCGGGTCCGCGGGGTCACGTCCTCAGGGTCGCAGACCCGGGTCAGCGCAGCGTGTCGAGGACGGCGACGACCGCCGCGGGGTCGGTCGCCGGGTTGACGAAGGCGAGCCGGAGCACGGTGCGCCCCTGCCAGCGGGTCGGCAGGCAGAGGACGACGCCCTCGTGCGCCAGCCGGTCCGACCACGCCCGGTACTGCGCGTCGTCCCAGCCCGGCCGCTCGAAGAGGACGACGGAGAGCATCGGCCCGTTGACCAGGTGCAGGTGGTCGGCCGCCTCGATCGCCGCCGTCACCGTCCTCGCCGTCTCGAGGCTGCGCTCCACAGCCTCGGCGTACCGGCGGGTGCCGTGCGTGGCGAGGCTGAACCAGAAGGGCAGCCCGCGCGGTCGGCGGGAGAGGTGGACCGCGAGGTCGGACGGGTTCCACTCCGCGCGGTCGACCGTGTCGAGGTAGGACGCCGTCTGCGCGTGCGCGGCGCGGGCGAGCTCGGGACGGCGGTAGACGAGGGCGCAGCAGTCGTACGGGGCGAAGAGCCACTTGTGCGGGTCGACGATGAACGAGTCGGCCCGCTCGATGCCGTCGAAGAGGTGGCGCACGCTCGGGGCGGCCAGGGCCGCGCCGCCGTACGCGCCGTCGACGTGGAGCCAGACGCCGTACCGCTCGCAGACCTCGCCGACGCCCGCGAGGTCGTCGACGACGCCGGCGTTCGTCGTCCCCGCGCTCGCGACGACGGCGAAGACGCCGTCCCCGTCGACCTGCGTGCGCGCGAGCACCTCGGCGAGGCGCTCGCCGGTCAGCCGGCCGATCGCGTCGCCGGGGACCTCGACGACCTCGACGTCCATGACGCGGGCGGCCGACCGGATCGAGGAGTGCGCGTCCGCCGTCGCGGCGATCTTCCAGCCCGAGCGGGGCGTGCCGTGCCGCTCGCGCCACGTGTGCCGGGCGGCGACGAGGGCCGAGAGGTTGCCCGACGTGCCGCCGGCGACGAAGCAGCCTCCCGCGGTCTCCGGCCAGCCGAGCAGGGTGGTCACCCAGGCGAGGGCCTGGTTCTCGGCGTGGATCGCCCCGGCACCCGCCTCCCAGAGGCCGGCGAAGATGTTCGACGCGCTCGTCGCGAGCTCGAACGCGACGGCCGCGCGGGTCGGCGCGGCGGGGATGTAGGCGAGGTTCATCGGGTCGTCCTGCGCGCGGGTCGCGGGCACGAGGACGTCGGTGAAGATCCGCAGCGCCTCGTCCGCGCCGAGACCGTCGTCGGTGATCGTCGCGCCGGTCGCCTTGGCGAGCTCGGCGGCCGGACGGGCCGTCGTCTTCGGGTCCGACGCCCGGGTGACGCGCTCGGCGGCCCAGGCGACGACGTCGCGGACCACCTCGGCCTCGTTCCCCCAGACGGGGTGCGGCTTCGGCGAGGACAGGGCGGTGGTGGACCGGACGTCATGCATGGCCCACTGTCACCGGGGCCCTACAGGATGCGCAACCAGAGGCGGTCCGGCTGGTCAGACTGCCCAGTCGCAGCGTGAGGTCAGCCCGGTACGCCGGGCAGGGTGAACGACGTGCCGCTCGGGTGCTCGACGCGGCCGTCCTTCGTCAGGACCCAGGCCGAGGCCCGGCCGCGGACCTCCCAGACGCCGTCGCCGGCGAAGCCGTGGACCATCGCGGTGTCCTCGTCGACGCCGACGACGGTGACGCCGTCCGGGGCGCCGCTCACCCGGCGCAGCACGAGGTCGGGCATCCGGGCGGCGAAGGCGTCGAAGTGCGGGATGACCTCGACGCCGGGGACGACGCCGAGCCCGGCCCGGGCGTCCTTCCACGGCATCCTGATGTGGGGGAAGGCGGCCGAGAGCGTCATCGCCCCGGCGCTGCAGCCGGCCAGCGCCGCGCCGGAGCGCCACGCGTCGAGGATCGCGTCCCAGACGAGCGAGCCGCGCAGGGTGTCGGTGAGGTAGCCGGGGTTGCCGCCGGAGAGGTACACCAGACCCGCGCCGGCAACGAGGGCGGCGAGCGTCGGGTCGTTCGCCGTCGCCTCGTCGACGACGTCGACGACGACCTGCTCGACCCCGAGCCGCCGCGCCGCGGCCGCGCCGAGGTCGTGCCACCGCTTGAGCGAGGTCGCGCCCTCCGGCGCGGCCGCCGTCGCGAGCTGCACGTACCGCCCGGGCCGCCCCGCGATGAGCGCCCGCTCGACCTCCTCGAGCACCGGCAGGTACTCCCCCGACCCGACGAGCGCCACCGGCCCGACCCGCCGACCGTCGATCAAGCCACCCACCCCCTCCGCGTGATCATGCGCTTCATGTCGGTGATCATGCACGTGATATCGGTGATCACGCACGTGGAGTGCTTGATCACCGACATCAGGTGCATGATCACGCAGGGGTCAGCGGTGGGGTTCCGTTCCCGCCGCCAGGGCCGCGGCGAGGGCGGGGGCCAGGGGCATGCGCGGGATGAGGGTGGCCTGTGCGGCGTGGTAGGTGTCGGGGCGGCCGCTCCACGTGCCGGTGACCGGCTCGCCGTCGGCGTCGACCTCGTGGATCCAGCCGATGCCGGCGGGCTCGACGAAGATGCCGCGGGCGTAGTCCCAGAAGCGGGCCTCGTCCGCGACGTACCGCTCGTCCCCGGTGACCTTGTGCAGGGCGGCGGCCGCGCCGATCGCCTCGGCGACGACCCAGTGGAACCTGTTCTCCACGACCGGCTTCCCGCTCCAGTCGGTCGTGTAGACGAAGCCGCCGGGCTCGACCCAGCCGTCCTCGACCGCCCGCGCGTAGAGCGCCGCGGCGGCCTCCTCGAGCCACCCGGGCACCTCACGGCCGGCGAGCTCGAGCTCGGCCCGCAGGTCGAGCATGAGCCGCGACCACTCCAGGCCGTGGCCGGGCGTCGCGCCGTACGGACGGAACGGGTCCGCGGGCTTGTCGCGGTTGTACTCCGGCTGCATCGTCCACGCGGCGTCGAAGAGCTCGGGCAGCCGCCAGCCGTTGCCGCGGGCGTCGGTGTCGACGATCCGGCCGGCGATCCGCAGCGCCCGGTCGAGCCAGCGCCCGTCGCCCGTCGCGCCGTGGACGGCGAGGCACGCCTCGACCCCGTGCATGTTCGCGTTGGCGCCGCGGTACTCCGACAGCGCGGACCACTCGCGGTCCCACTCCTCGACGAAGGCGCCGGCCTCGTCGTCCCAGAAGTGCGCGTCGACGACGGCGACCGCCGCGTCGAGCAGCTCCCGGGCGCCGGGACGCCGGGCGAGGGTCGCGGACGACGACGCCAGCAGCACGAACGCGTGCTCGTACATCGTCTTCGCCGTCGTCGTCGGCACGCCCTCGGCGTCCAGGTGGCCGTACCAGCCGTCGTGGTCGGCGTCCCGGAACGCCTGCGCCAGAGCGGAGACACCGTGGTCGACGAGCTCGGCGTCACCCTCCCGGCCGAGCAGGGTGCCGAGCGCGAAGCAGTGGGTCATCCGCGCCGTGATCCACAGCGGCAGGCCGCGGTCGGCGTCGACGGACCCGTCGGCGGCGAGCCAGCCGAAGCCGGTCGCCGTGCGGGACCGGCGGGCGTCGTCGAGCAGGGACTCCAGGTGGGCGTCGAGCCACGCGTCGTCGGGCAGGCTCGGGAGGTTCGTGCTCAGAGGGAGCTCCAGTCGGGTCGCAGGGGGAAGTCGGCACGGCCGTCGTCGTGCAGGCGCACGGCGAGCACCTGGTGGAGCTGCACCTGGTTGCGCTCGAACCCGAGCCGGGAGCCGGCGAGGTAGAGGCCCCAGACACGGGCGGTCGCCTCGCCGACCTCGCGGGTGCAGGCGTCCCAGTGCTCGACGAGGTTGGCGCACCACGCCGCGCACGTGCGGGCGTAGTGCTCGCGGAGGTTCTCCTCGTGGCGCACCTCGAGGCCGACGTTCTGCGCCTCGGTGATGATCCGCCCCGAGCCGGTGAGCTCCCCGTCCGGGAAGACGTACCGGTCGATGAAGCCGCCGCGCACCCGCGGCACGTGGGTGTTCTCCGGCCGGGTGATGCAGTGGTTGAGCAGCCGGCCGCCGGGGCGCAGCCGCTCGCGGAGGAACGCGAAGTACGACGGGTAGTTGGCGACGCCGATGTGCTCGGTGAGGCCGATCGAGCTCACGGCGTCGAAGCCGGTCTCGGTGACGTCGCGGTAGTCGAGGTGGCGCACCTCGGCGAGGTGCTCGAGCCCGTCCTCCTTGATCGCCTGCTGAGCCCACTCGGCCTGCTGGCGGGAGAGGGTGACGCCGAGGGCGGTGACGCCGTACTCGCGCGCCGCGTGGCGCACCATGCCGCCCCAGCCGCAGCCGACGTCGAGCAGGCGCCTCCCGGGCCGCAGCGCGAGCGTGCGCGCGACGAGGTCGAACTTCTCGGTCTGCGCCTGCTCGAGGGTCGCGTCCGCGGTCGGGTAGACGGCGCACGTGTACGCCATCGACGGGCCGAGGACCATCTCGTAGAAGGCGTTCGAGACGTCGTAGTGGTGGCTGATCGCGTCGGCGTCCCGGCCGCGGCTGTGCCGCAGGCCCTCCAGGACCCGCCGCCAGTCCGGCAGCGCCTCCTGCTCCGGCGGGGTCGGCGGCACGAGCCGGCGCACGCCGAGCGAGCGGGCGATCCGCGCCGCCGCGGACGGGGTCGGCCGGCGCCACCGCACCCGCGACAGCGCGAGGAGCGCCTCGTAGGGGTCGCCGGGGTGGGCGCCGTCGATCTCGAGGTCGCCGCTGACGTAGGCCCGGGCCATCCCGAGGGAGCCGGGTGCCGTCGCGAGGTAGGACACCCCGCGGGGAGTCCGCAGGTGCAGCGAGACCGTCGCGTCCAGCGGACCGGTCGCGCTGCCGTCGAAGGCCGTGAAGCGCAGCGGGAGCGGCGCCTCGGTGAGCGACTCGAAGATCTGAGCGAGGGTCAGGCCCGGCGTCGTCCGCGACGCCGCCGTCGTAACCGTGTGAGTCATCGCCCCTCCTGGCGGGACTGGAGGTGAACCGTGGCTCACTCTACGCAGCCCCGCCAGTCGACATCAGCGACGACCCTCCGGGCGGCGCTACGCCCGGCGACCCTCGACGAGCTCCTTGACGTTGGCCAGGGTCTCGTCCATCCCGCCCTCGATCTTCTCGGCCGGGACGTCGTGCACGGTGTGCAGCCGGACGATGACCTCGCTCGTCGAGTCGTCCCCGGTCACCTGGAGCTCGCCCTTGTAGTCGTTCGGCCCCTCGGAGCCCCACGAGAGGGCGCGCCGGTCGGCGTCGATCGAGAACCAGGCGTCGCCGGCGACGGGCTTGCCGTCGACCTCCGCGGTCACCTCGATCTCCCGGCCCTGCACGTGCCGGGCCGAGGTGAGGCTGTCCATGTACTGCGGCAGGTTGTCCAGCGTCGACAGGTACTCGAAGAGGTCGTCGCGTGCCGCGTTGACGGTCGTGCTGCGCTCGTAGTCACCCATACCTGAGCCGACCACCGATCCGCGCGCCGCGCATGCCGATCATGGGCCGAGCCGATGAGTTCCGTGCGTCCCGCCGGTCAGGAGGGCGACGGGCCACGCCTCGGCGCCGTCGGGGAGGAGGACGACGATGACGACGGCGCTCGCGGTCGCCCTGGCCGCGGTCGGCGCGTTCCTCGTCAGCGGCGCCTGGTACGGCGCTCTCGGGAGCCGCCTCGCGCGCCTGTCACCGGCCTGGGCCGAGCCCGCCCGGCCCGGTCCGACGGTCGCGGTCGAGCTCGCCCGCGGCCTCGTCGTCGCGGCGGCCGTGGCGTGGCTCGCCGCCCGCGCGGACGTCTCCGGCGTCGGCGGCGCGCTCGCGCTCGCGGGCGTCCTCTGGGTCGCCTTCCCCGTCGTGCTGCTCGCCGGGTCGGTGTTCCACGAGCGGGTGCCGGCGGCCGTGGCGGCGGTCCACGCGGGCGACTGGCTCCTCAAGCTCGCCGTCGTGTGCCTCGTCGTCGCGCTCGTCCCCTGACCGCCGGGTCGGCCCGAGCCCCGACGGACAGGGTTCAGCGGCGGCCGACGGCCTTGGCGTAGAGGTCGAGCAGGCGACCGGCGGGGTCGTAGCGGCGCTTGACGTCGGGATAGGTCTCGCCGCCGTAGCGGGCCCAGAAGTCGGCCTCGTCGTAGTAGGCGTCGGAGTACAGCGACTTGTGTCCGCCGAACCGGGAGACGGCGGCCTCGACGGCGCGGTTGACGTCACCGTCCGCCGCTCCGGGCGCGATCGGCACCGTCCCCCAGAAGCCGGCGTTGACGTAGGTCTGCCCGGCGCGCAGCGGGTAGAGCGACCACGGCTTCTCCCCGGCGGGGATGTCGCCGAGCGGGCCGCCGCGGTCGCGGATCCGCAACGGGCACAGCCAGACCGGGCTCATCGGCACGTGGTCGACGAACCAGTCGAGGAAGTCGGCGGTCCGGTCGACGGGCACCTCCACGTCCTGGATCACCCGCTCCCGCGCCGGCTTCCCGCGCAGCCGGTCGATCCGGGCCATGACGCCGTGCCGGGTCTCGAGGCCGACGATGCGGTGGTAGACGTCGCTGCGTCGCAGCCGCGCCGGCCACACCCGGCGCACGAGCGGGTTCTGCGCGCCGAAGGCGTTGGAGCACCAGAACCAGTCGGTGTCCCAGCGCCACAGGTAGTCGTGGACCGTCAGGGCGTCGTGGCCGCGCTCGCGCAGCGACCGGTAGTAGACCGACCGGCCGGTGTAGTCGCTCACGGCCGGCACCTCGTCGGCCCACGTCCCCAGCACGAGGTACGCCTCGTCCCGGGAGAAGACGACGCCGTCGCAGAAGTCGACGGCGCGGCCCTCGTACTCGCGCAGCGACGCGACCTCGGCGATCGCCGCCTGGAGCGCGCCGAAGCCGTCGAAGCGCACGTTCCGCAGCCGCACGTAGGGCTTCACGGGCTCGAGGGCGATCCGCAGCCGGACGCTGTACCCGAGCGATCCGTAGCTGTTCGGGAAGGCCCGGAAGAGCGCGTCGTGCTCCCCGCCCGGCCGCACCGTGACGATCTCGCCGGCGCCGGTGAGCACGTCCATCTCGAGCACCGACTCGTGCGGCAGCCCGTTGCGGAACGACGTCGACTCGATCCCGAGGCCGGTCACCGCGCCGCCGAGGGTGATCGTCCGCAGCTGCGGGACGACGTACGGCATCAGCCCCTTGGGCAGCGTCGTCGCGACGAGGTCCTCGTACGTGCACATGCCCTGGACGTCGGCCCAGCGGTTCGTCACGTCGATGCTGATGACGCCGTCGAGCCCGGACACGTCGAGCCCCGTCGTCACGGCCTCCCGCGCGCGGAACAGGGTCGACGTCCGCTTGGCCAGCCGCACCGTCGCGCCCTCGGGGATCCGCGCGTAGGAGTCGAGCAGGCGCTCGACGGCGGCCTCGTGCGCCATCCGGCCCCGCGGCAGCGTCCAGCGCGGCATGACCGACGACGTCGAGACGGGCGGCGGGGTGCGGACGTCGGTGCTCATGCGGCCCATTCTGCTGCGCCCCGGCCGCTCACGACATCGGGTGGAGGAACAGGCCGCTGCCGAGCTTGGGGGAGAACCACGTGGACTTCGGGGGCATGACGCCGCCGGCGTCGGCGACGGCGACGACGTCGTCCGCCGCGGTCGCCGGCATCGACAAGGCGACGGCGACGGCGCCGGAGCCGACGAGCCGGTCGAGCTCGGCCGTGCCGCGCGAGCCGCCGACGAAGGCGATCCGCGGGTCGGTGCGCACGTCGGTGATCCCGAGGACCGGGCCGAGCACGAGCCGGGAGAGGACGGCGACGTCGAGCCGGTCGACGGCCTCGCCCTGCGGCGCGGAACGGAGCACCGCACGGAACCACCCGTCCCGCAGGCGGATCCCGACCTCGCCGCG
>JBQGCR010000671.1:0-3371 GCA_052038585.1 Kineosporiaceae bacterium | reverse complement strand
CCGCGGCGGCCGCGCCGAGCGCGCCGGCCGCGCGGCCGGCGGCGAAGCCCTGCAGCCGCGGGTCGTCGGTCGTCAGGACGGCGAGCCGGCGGTGCCCGCGCCCGACGAGGTGCTCGACCTGCACCTGCCCGACGGTGTGCTCGCGGGTCGTCACGTCGTCCGTCGAGCCGAGCTCGGGGTCGACGACGCGCACGCCCGCCGCCTCGAGGGCCGCGGCGTCGTCCGGCGACAGCGGCATCGTCGTCAGCGCGAGCACCGGGGCGACGTGCTGGAGGATGCCGGCGAGCGGCTGCCCGGCGCTCGCCCGCCACAGGACGAGCGAGCGCCCGAGGGCGCTGATCCCCGCGGTCATCTCCGAGACGAGGGTGTCGAGGTTCTCGCTGAAGGGGACGTCCCCGATGATCATGAGGATAATCCCGGAGTCGCCACGGCGCAGGGCCGCGGCCGCCGCGTGCGGGGTGTAGCCGAGCTCCGCCGCCGCCGCGAGCACCCGCTCGCGCGTCGCCTCGGGGATCGAGTGCCGCGTGCTGCGGTTGAGGACGTAGGAGACCGTGGCCCGTGAGACGCCGGCGAGCGCGGCGACGTCAGCGCTCGTCGCCCGGCGCCGCGGCCGTCCGTTGTTCGTCGTGTCCACGCTGCGAGCCACCTGTCGAAGAGTCCGAAGCCCTGTCTTGTCCCCGGTCAGTCCCGAGTCTAGAGTGCTGACACGAGGAACTGACACGTGTCATTACGTCTGTCACGATTGTCCCTGTGATGCGACGTCCGGCCCGCGGCGTCCGCCCGTCGAAGGAGCCCAGCGTGAAGGTGCCCGAGCGCGCCCTGGCCGAGCGCGTCGCCCGGCTGAGCCTCGAGGAGAAGGTGCACCTGCTCACCGGGGCCGACTTCTGGACCGTCGACCCGCAGCCGGCCGTGGGCCTACGCCGGCTCGTGCTCTCCGACGGCCCCGTCGGGGTCCGCGGCCAGACGTGGGACGACCGGGACCCCTCGGCCAACCTGCCCTCGCCGACCGCCGTCGCCGCCTCGTGGGACCCCGCCCTGGCCCGGCGCCTCGGCCGGCTCATGGCTGCGGAGGCCTACCGCAAGGGCGTCGACGTCGTCCTCGCCCCCACGGTCAACCTCCACCGCACGCCGGTCGGCGGCCGGCACTTCGAGTGCTGGTCGGAGGACCCGCTGCTCACCGGGACCCTCGCCGCCGCGTTCGTCGACGGACTGCAGGAGAACGGGATCGGCGCGTGCGTCAAGCACGTCGTCGCCAACGACGCCGAGTGCGAGCGGATGAGCGTCGACAACCGGGTCGACGAGCGGACCCTGCACGAGGTCTACCTCGCGCCCTTCCGGATCGTCGAGCAGCTGGCCGGGCCGTGGTCGTGGATGGCCGCCTACAACGGCGTCAACGGGACGACGATGACCGAGCACCCGCTGCTCGACGAGGTCGTCAAGGGCGACTGGGGCTCCGACGCGCTCGTCGTCTCCGACTGGTACGCCACCCGCTCGACGGTGGCCACGGCGAACGCCGGGCTCGACCTCGCGATGCCGGGGCCCTTCTCGCCGTGGGGCACCGCGCTCGTCGACGCCGTCCGCTCCGGGCAGGTCGACGAGCGCCGGGTCGACGACAAGGTGCGGCGCCTGCTGCGGCTCGCCGCGCGCACCGGCGCCCTCGAGCTCGACGGCCTGCCGGCGCGTCCCGAGCCGCTCTCCCTCGCCGACGCCGAGGTCGACGCGCTGACCCGCGAGGCCGCGGCGGCCGGCACGGTCCTCGTGCGCAACGAGGGCGGCCTCCTCCCGCTGGACCCCGCCGCGCTGACGAGCCTGGCCGTCGTCGGCCCGAACGCCCTGCGCGGGCGCACCCTCGGCGGCGGCTCGGCGACCGTCTTCCCCGCCCACGTGGTCCACCCCGTCGACGGGATCGCCTCCGCCGCACCGGGAGTGCGCGTCCTGCACGCCCTCGGCGTCTCGTCGACCGACCGGGTGCCCGCCTTCGACGCCGGGTTCTCCTTCCCCGACGGCCTCGCCCGGGACGGCTCGACCGAGGGGGTCGAGGTGACCTTCCTCGACGCCGGCGGGACCGTGCTCGGCGTCGAGCACCGCCGGATCGGCGCCTTCACGTGGCTCGGCTCGTTCGGCCCGGACGTCGACACCGCTGCGGTGCACCGCATCCGGGTGGGCGGGGTCTACACCCCGCCGGTCGACGGGACGTACCGGCTCGGCGGGTCCGGGCTCGGCGCCTTCACCGTCGCCGTGGACGGCAGCGTCGTCGCGGAGGGGACGACGACGATGCGCGAGGGCGCCGACGTGGTCGAGGGCCTCATGACCCCGCCGCAGCTGCTCGCCGAGGTCGACCTCACCGCGGGGCGGCCGGTCCCGGTCGAGCTCGACTTCGTGCCGACGGTCGACGACACGCTGCCCGGCGCGGTGCTCCAGCTCAACGTCGGGCTCCCCCGGCGCAGCGACGACGACGAGCTCGCGGCCGCCGTCACGCTCGCCCGCGCGTGCGACGCCGCCGTCGTCGTCGTCGGCACGACCGAGGAGGTCGAGTCCGAGGGCTTCGACCGGACGAGCCTCGCGCTGCCCGGCCGGCAGGACGAGCTCGTCCGGGCCGTCGCGGCGGCCAACCCGGACACCGTGGTCGTCGTCAACGCCGGTGCGCCGGTGCTCATGCCGTGGCTCGACGAGGTCCGCGCCGTGCTGCTGATGTGGTTCCCCGGGCAGCAGATGGGTGCGGCGCTCGCCGACGTCCTCCTCGGCGCGCGCGAGCCCGGGGGCCGGATGCCGACGACGTGGCCGGGCGCCACGGTCGTCGCGCCGCAGAACGTCCCGGTCGACGGCGTCGTCGAGTACGCCGAGGGCCTGCACGTCGGCCACCGGGCGTACCTGCGCGACGGCGTCACCCCGGCGGTCCCCTTCGGCCACGGCCTCGGCTGGACGACGTTCGACCTCGACGCCCCGGTCGCGACGGACGGCGGGGTGCGGGTCCGCGTGACGAACACCGGTGCGCGGCAAGGTTCGACGGTCGTCCAGGTGTACCTCTCCCGGCCCGGGAGCGCCGTCGAGCGGCCCGTGCGCTGGCTCGGCGGGTACGCCCGCGTCGAGCTCGCCGTGGGCGCGAGCACCGAGGTCGACGTCGCCGTGCCGCGAGCGGCCCTCGAGCACTACGACGTCGCGTCCGGCACCCACGTCGTCGAGCCGGGCGCGTTCACGGCCTCGGTCGGGTTCTCGGTGGCGGACCTGCGCGGCTCGGTGACGCTCGAGCGCTGAGCCGGCGGCAGGTCGTCGAGCAGGCCGGGCAGGTAGGGCCCGGCGATCTCGGCCAGCTGCAGCCGGATCCGCCGCATGACGAGGTCCGTCGCGGCGTGGAGGTCACCCTCGGGCCC
>JBQGCR010000670.1:0-1956 GCA_052038585.1 Kineosporiaceae bacterium | reverse complement strand
CGCGGGGTGGGTGGCGGCGAGGCGGTGCAGGGCTCGGGTGCGGGCGGGGTGGGTCTGGGCCTGGACGAGGAGGAAGAGGGCCTCGCGGGCCTTGCGCTGCGCGGGGTTCGCCAGCGCCATCGACGCCCCGGCGCCGGCGACGACGAGGGCCGTCGTCGCGGCGAGCATCGTCTCGTGGGCCCGGGCCCGGACGTCGAGGCGGCGCTCGACCTCGGCGTCCGGGTCGACGTCGTCGAGCAGGTGGTAGGCCTCCGCGCGCACCTCGTCGAGCCGGGACCGCAGCCCGGACGCGGCCGCGGCGGCGGCCGGCTCACCGCGGCGCTCGGCGAGGGCGTCGAGCAGGTCGAGCGCCGAGCGGGCGACACCGAAGACCGCCGGGACGGGGGTGCGGGTGGGCCGGGCGTCCTGCGCCGCCCACTCCTGCCACGGACGGACGACGAGGACGTCGTCGGCCGCGACGCGGACCCCGTCGAGGCTCAGCGCCACCGTCCGCGTCGCCCGCAGGGCCGCCAGCTCCATCTCCGGTGACGCGCGGAGCCCGTCCTGCTCGCGGGCCGGGACCAGGCCGAGGACGACGTCGCGGTCCTCGCTCTCCCCGCCGAGGAGCGCGACGTCGTTGAGCCCCCACCCGGTGTACCAGGGGGCGCTGCCGCTCAGCCGCCAGCCCGCGCCGTCCCGCTCGGCGACGACGGGCCGTGCCGGGTGCCGGCGCAGGTGCGAGAACGCGATCCCGGCGACGCGGCGGCCGGCCGCGAGATCAGACGCCACGTCGTCCCGGCCGGCCGCGACGGCCGCGCCGAGCGGGGCGTGGTGCTGCACCTGGACGAACCACGTCGACAGGCACGCGCCGGCGAGGGTCTCCTGGACCTCCCGGACGACGGCCGGGGACGCCTCGAGACCGCCGACGGAGGCCGGTGCGGCGACCCCGAGCAGGCCCTGGGCGGCGAGCGCGTCGAGGTGGCTGCGCGGGACGGTGCCGGCGTCGACGTCGGCCGCGGCGGGCGCGAGCACCTCGTCGGCCAGCCGGCGCGCCGCGGCGACGGCGGGGTGGGGGTCCATGGGGAGATCCTGCCTCCGCGGTGGGTCGCGCACGCGGCGGGCCCCCGGCGGTGGACAATGACCGTCGAACACCTGTACCCCGAGCACGTCCCACGACCCGACCGAGGAGCCCATCGCGCATGGCACGCCGGACGCCGACGCCCCCGCCGGAGGACTTCACCGAGCGGATCGTCGACATCGACGTCGAGAACGAGATGCAGGGCGCGTTCCTCGAGTACGCCTACAGCGTCATCTACTCGCGCGCCCTGCCCGACGCGCGCGACGGCCTCAAGCCGGTCCAGCGGCGCATCGTCTACACGATGCACGACATGGGGCTGCGCCCCGACCGCGGCCACGTGAAGTCCGGACGCATCGTCGGCGACGTCATGGGCAAGCTCCACCCGCACGGCGACGGCGCGATCTACGACGCCCTCGTCCGGATGGCGCAGGACTTCACGATGCGCGTCCCGCTCGTCGACGGGCACGGGAACTTCGGTTCGCCCGACGCCGGTCCGGCGGCCTACCGGTACACCGAGGCGCGCATGTCACGCCCGGCGCAGCTCATGGTCGACGGGCTCGACGAGGACACGGTCGAGTTCGTCCCCAACTACGACAACCAGCTCACCCAGCCCGAGGTGCTGCCCGCGGCGTTCCCCAACCTGCTCGTCAACGGCGCGAGCGGGATCGCCGTCGGGATGGCGACGAACATGCCGCCGCACAACCTCGTCGAGGTGATCGGCGCGGCGCGGCACCTGCTCGCCCACCCGGACGCCACCCTCGACGACCTCATGCGCTTCGTCCCGGGCCCGGACCTGCCGACCGGCGGCAAGATCGTCGGGCTCGAGGGGGTCCGTGAGGCCTACGCGACCGGCCGAGGGACGTTCCGCACCCGCGCCAGCGCCAAGGTCGAGAACGTCA
>JBQGCR010000669.1:0-3172 GCA_052038585.1 Kineosporiaceae bacterium | reverse complement strand
GCGGTGTGCGACCTCGTGGCCGCCGACCGGGACCGGCTCGGCGCGGGCGCGGTGCGCGACCTGCTCGGCGGCGGCCCGGACGACGTCCCGGCCGCGTACGCCACCGCCGACCCGACGGCCCTGCTGCCGCTCGGCGTCCCGCTCCTCGTCGTCACCGGCGACGCCGACGACGCCGTCCCGCACACGCAGTCGCAGGCCTTCGCCGCGGCCGCCCGGGCAGCCGGGGACGACGTCACCCTCCTCGTCGAGCCCGGCGCCGACCACTTCGTCCACGTGCTCCCCCGGACCGCTGCGTGGCAGGCGACGCGCGCCTGGCTCGAGGCCCGGCTGCCCTGACCCCGCGCGGTCTGCGCACCGGTCCCCAGGACGGCTGGGTAGGGATGCTCAGACCCGGCGTGCCGGGGACGCGACGCGCCGTCATCGCGGCGACGACGGCGGAAAACCGCTGTATCGGAGCACGTCCGGGCTGCTCTTCTGTCTCCGGAACGGCCCGGACCGACGGACCACGCCCCCGAGCGAGACACGCCTCGGGACCCGTCCAGGGCCTCCCCCCACCAGACCTAGGAGCATCCCGCCGTGTCCCGACACGCCCGCCTCATGGCGTCCGCACTCCCGGCCCTCGCCGCCCTGCCGCTCGTCGCGGCGCTGCCGGCCCAGGCCACCACCTCCCCGACGGCCGGCCGCACGGCCGCCGTCACCGACACCGCCTCCACCGCGGCGCAGCGGGCGAGCCTGCTCGCCGTCGCCGGCGACGGGGCCCGCACCGCCACCCAGCGCGACGGCGTCCACCTGCGCTTCTTCTCCGCCGGCAGCGGCGTCGCCCTCGCCGCCAAGGCCGCGGCGAGCCCGGAGGAGGCCGCCCGTGCCTTCCTCGGCCGGTACGGCGCCGCCTTCGGCGTCGCGGCCACCTCGACCGGCCTGCGGACGACGGCCTCCGTCGCCGGGGCCGGCGGCGCGACCACCGTGCGCTTCGGCCAGGTCGCCCGCGGCGTCCCGGTCCTCGGCGGCGAGGTCGCCGTGCGCGTCGCCCCGGGCGGCGTCGTCACGACGGTCGTCGCCAAGACCTCCGCCGGACCGGCGACGACGACGGCTGCGGTGCCGGCCGCGCGCGCCCGCCAGGCTGCCCGCGAGGCCGTCGCCAAGGCGAACCGCCTCGCCGCCGCCGACGTCGTCGTCGACGCCCCCGAGCTGGTCGCCTACGACCCGCACATGCTCGGCTGGCCCGGCCCGGCGGGGACCCGGCTCGTGTGGCGCACCGAGGGACGGACCGCCGACCGGTCGGTCCGCGACCTCGTGCTCGTCGACGCGACGACCGGGTCCATCGCGCTGCGCTACAGCGAGAACGAGCACGCCAAGCAGCGCTTCGTGTGCGACTTCGGCAACGTCGTCAAGGCCGACCCCGCGTGCAACGCCCCGTACGCCCGCACCGAGGGCCAGGGCGCCACCGGCGTCGCCGACGTCGACAAGGCCTACGACTACGCCGGCATCACGTACGACTTCTTCTTCTCGAAGTTCGGCCGCGACAGCCTCGACGGCAAGGGGATGCCCCTGAGGTCGACCGTCAAGTACTGCCCGGACACGTCGAGCTGCCCGCTGCAGAACGCGTTCTGGAACGGTCAGCAGATGGCCTACGGCGACACCTACGCCTCGGCGGACGACGTCGTCGGCCACGAGCTCGCGCACGGCGTCACGGACTTCACGTCCGGGCTCTTCTACTACTACCAGTCCGGGGCGATCAACGAGTCGATGTCCGACGTCTTCGGCGAGCTCATCGACCTGTCCGACGGCAAGGGCAACGACACCGCCGCGGTCCGGTGGGACATCGGCGAGGACCTGCCGATCGGCGCGATCCGCAACATGATGCGCCCGCAGGACCACTCCAACCCCGACCGGATGACGAGCCAGTACTACTGGTCGAGCACCGAGGACGCCGGCGGCGTCCACACCAACAGCGGCGTGAACAACAAGGCCGCCGCGCTCATGGTCGACGGCGGCACGTTCAACGGCCAGACGGTCGGCGCCCTCGGCGTCGACAAGGTCGCGCGCATCTACTACGAGGCCGGCACGACGATGATGCTCTCCGGCACCGACTACCAGGACCTCTTCGACATCCTGCCGCAGGCGTGCGCCAACCTCGTGGGCGGCAACGGGATCACGGCCGCGGACTGCACGCAGGTCCGCAAGGCCGTCACCGCCACGGAGATGAACGTGCAGAACGAGCTCGCCCCCGTGCCGGAGGCACCGGTCTGCGCGGCGGACCAGCAGCGCTCGGACATCCTCGCCGACGACCTCGAGAACACCGCGTCGGGCCGGTGGGTCAAGCAGTCCACCACGGGCTTCGGCTGGGCCTACCCGCAGAGCCAGAACGCCTACGCCGGCTACGACCCGCAGTACGCGACGAGCGGCACGACGTCGATGTGGGGCGACGACCCGGCGTCCGCCTCCGACGCCTCGATCGCCCTGCGGACGGGCGTCGTCGTGCCCGCCGGACGGCCGACGTACCTGCGCTTCGCGCACTCCTTCGGCTTCGAGTCCGGATTCTTCTCCAGCTACGACGGCGGCCGGGTCGAGTACTCGACGGACGACGGTCAGACGTGGCTCAGCGCGGCCGGCCTGCCGTCGGTCAACGGCTTCAACACGACCGTCAGCGCGCTCGGCGGCGCCGAGGGCTACGGCGGCGACTCCCAGGGCTACCTGACGAGCCGTTTCGACCTGTCCTCGCTCGCGGGGCAGACGGTGCGGTTCCGCTTCCGCGTCGCCTCGGACTCCTCGGTCGGCTCGTACGGCTGGTGGGTCGACGACGTGCAGGTCTACTCGTGCGGCGCGGCGCCGGCGACCGTCTCGGTCGACGACGTCCGCGTCACCGAGGGCGCGGCGGGGACGACGACGCCTGCCCGCTTCACGCTGACCCGCTCCTCGGGCACCGGGACCGCCTCGGTGCGCTGGGCGACCGCGGCGGGCAGCGCCACGGCGGGCGCCGACCTCACCGCGGCCGGCGGCACGGCGTCCTTCGCGGCGGGCGTCACGAGCGTCACCGTCCCGGTGACCGTGAGGGGTGACGCCGTCCCCGAGGCCGACGAGACCTTCTCCGTCGTCCTGTCGGCGCCGACGAACGCGGTGCTCGCCGACGCCACCGGCGTCGGGACCGTGCGCGACGACGACGCCGGCGCCT
>JBQGCR010000668.1:0-11969 GCA_052038585.1 Kineosporiaceae bacterium | reverse complement strand
GTCGAGACCGAGGTCACCGACCTCCTGCGCGACCTCGAGGCACGCATCACGACCCTTGAGCACAGCGACGCGTACCGTGCCGCGGGTGCTCTGACGGCGCTGGAGCAGCAGTTGACGGCCGAGGAACGCCTCGCGGGCGACAAGGTCGGGCGACTGCTGACTTCTGCCGCCGATATCCGGCGACGCACGCAGGACCTGCAGACAGCCCTCACCGAGCTCGACCAGGACGTCGAGGAGCACACCCGGGCCACCTCGGGCGCAGACCCTGCTGCCGCGCTGCCCGAGCCGATCCTGCGCTGGTCCACCCGGCCTCGCGCCACCCTGACGGTCGGCGACGCCTCGGCCGATCCTGGTCCGGCCCTCGTTGTCGACGCCGGTGCGGCACGGATCGATGACGCGGCGGCGGCGTGGACGGCACTCGCCCGCCGACACACGGCCCGCTCCACCGACGCCCAGCTGGCGCTGACCGACCACCGCGAGACCGTCGCCTCGGCCCTGACGGCGGCCGACGTCGCCCGGAGCGCCGCGAGTCGCGCGGAACGGGACGCAGACCTGGCTCGGCAGGACGCCGAGCGCGCGGCCGACCACGCGAACGGAGCCGCGCACCTGCTGCTGAACAGCGTCACGACGTGGACGCTGGACGAGTCACCCGTCGAGCAGTCACCGGGCCACCCCGACCGCCTCGGCCTCGTCGACGACGGCGAGTCCGACGACGCGGTCCAGCACCTGACGCCGGGCGAGGTACAGGAGCTGCGGGGTGCAGAGCCGGCTCAGGTCCTCGCCGAGATCGGCGTCTGGCGGGAGTCGGTGACCGGCTGGGCCGCGCGGCGCTGCGCGAGGCTGGTCGAGGAACGCCGGCAAAGTCGCGCCGACGCCGCGTCCCTGCGCAGCGAGGCCACCGCGCTGCGCGCAGAGGCGGCGGAGCTGCGTGCCGGTCGGACACTTCCGCTTCCGCGGCCGCACTGGCTCGATGCCGCTGACGACAGCGCGGCCTTCGCCGCCGCTCTGGAATGGGGCCCGGCCTTCACCGACGCACGGCAACGAGCGCTCGTGGAGACGGCGCTGGCTGCTTCCGGCCTGCTGGCCGCGACCCTGTCCCACGCAGGCGCAGGGACGACGTCGTGGCGGGTGGGCCCGCACGGCGCACCGGTCAGCGGCAGCCTGGCCGACATCCTCAGCGTCGACGACCAGCACCCGCTGGCGCAGGTGGCAGGAGAGGTCCTGCACCGCATCGCCCTGCGGGACACCGCGGACCCCTTCGACTCCGAAGACATCGACGAAGACGCCGCCGACGACCACACCACGATCACCCTCGGCCGGGACGGGACCTTCCGCGCCGGGCCCCTGGTGGGACGAGCACCCGGCGCCGACGACACCAGCACGCTGCCGCCGGCATGCTACGTCGGAGCGGCGCAACGGCTCGCCGCCGCGCTGGCGCACGCCGATGCACTCGACCACGAGGCCGAGCAGCTCGACCTGCAGGCAGCGCAGGCCGCAGCCGACGCCGACACGCTGGGACGCCTGGCCGACCTCGTCGACCGGCGCGCCCGGGCCTTCCCCGCGAGCACCGACCTGGAACGGCACGAGGCACGCCGCGCAGCCGACTCCGCCCGCGCCGGCGAACTCGGCCGGGCCGCGCAAGAAGCCGCGTCCTTCGCGCAGGAAGCCACCGAGGCGGCCGCGACAGCACGACAGGAGTGGGCAGACCGCACCCGGAGCCGGGACCTGCCCACGGACGTCGACGAGCTCGACGAGCTGCGGGTGGCCAGCGGCCGGAGTGCGGAGACCCTGCACAAGGCCGCCGGAGCGATCGTCGGCGGCGTGCGCCGCCGCGCCGATCGACTGCAGTCGGACGCCGCGACGTTGGACGTTGCGGCCTCCGAGCTGGCCTCGCTGCGGCTGGGCGCGCTGGATGCCCACGACACGGCGGCCGCGACCGCCGAGAAGGTCCGCACCCTGCAGACGCTGTCCGGGGACGCCGCCCGCTCGGCCGTCGAGGAGCACCGGCGGGCGACCGACGAGCGCGACCGGGTGGCCCCGCGTGTTCGGCCCGCCCGCGAGGCCGTCGGGACGTGGAAGTCCGAGGTCGCCACCCTGGCCGAGCGGCTGGTCACCGCGCAGAGCACCGAACGTGACGCGCGGCCCGTCGCGGACAGCCGACGCTCCGCCCTGATGGCCACGCTGTCCGTCCCAGGCGTGGCCGAGGTGGTCCTCGACGGGGCGACGCCCGCTGCGGACGCTGTCCTCGAGCAGGTCGGCGCGGGCCTGGCGGGGCGTCGGCCTGCCGGCAAGAAGGCGCTTCGGGAGCGGTACGACACCGCCCGGGCCGAGCTCGCGGGCACCTGGGCCCTCGATCCCGGCGACAGCCAGGGCGAGCTGGATACCTTCGTGCTCACCCACGACGACGTCACCTACACCCCGCCGGCGGCGGTCCGCCGGGCCGCCGAGCTCAAGGAACGCGCCCAGGCCGCGCTGGCCGCAGCCGAGGAGAGCGCCCTGCGCGACTTCGTCATCGGCCGCCTGCCCAGCGCGATCGGCAGCGCCTGGACCCGCCTGAACGACTGGGTCGGCGACGTCAACCGCAAGATGCGCGCCGCCGAGGCCTCGTCCGGCGTCGGGGTCAGAGTCCGCGCCCGGCTCGCCGACGACCTGCCGCCGGCGGCCCGCACGGTGTACGAGCTGGCCTGCACGGTCGCTGACGCCGACCGCAGCCGCGAGCAGAAGGCCTTGATCGGCCGGGCTCTCCAGCAGCTCATCGCCGCCGCGGACGGCGAGTCGATGACCGAGCGCCTCACCGCTGCCGTCGACGTCCGCGAATGGGTCGACGTGCACTACGAGGTGATCCGGCCCGGCAGCTCACCGCAACGCTGGTCGGCCCGCACCGGGTTGTCCGGCGGGGAACGCCGCCTCGTGGTCCTGGCGCCGATGCTGGCCGCCGTCGCCGCGGCGTACGACGGCCTCTCCGACGCCGGGCTGCGGATGACCGCACTGGACGAGGTCCCCGCCGAGGTCGACGAACGCGGCCGGGAAGGACTGGCCCGCTACCTCGCCGACCTCGACCTCGACCTCGTCTGCACTAGCTACCTGTGGGACGGCGCCCCCGGCGCCTGGGACGGCGTCGACGCCCACGACCTCGAGGCAGGACCCGACGGCACCGTCGTCGCGTTCCCGATGCTCATCCGCGGCCTGATCGACCTGCCCGGCGACCAGTTCGCGTTCGCCCCACCCTTCGAACCGTCCGAACCGTCCGGCGGTCCGCCGACGTGACCGACTGCCCCTGGTGCTCGGGCGTCTGCCAGGACGCCGACCTCGACCCGATGCTGACCCCCGACCTGACGTGGCTGTGGCAGATCGTGGCCGCCGCCGCCGACCGCCGCGGCGACCCCGACCTGGCCACCGGACGGCTCGCCGTCACCGGCCCCAGCGACCCGGTCGATCGAGCCGCGGCCGTCGGACTCCTCGGCGGCACGCCGATGCGCGCCGGCAGCCGACGCACCGTCGAGCTGGCCGACCTGACAGCACGGCTGGCCGTACGCGGTCCCGGCCTGACACCCGGGGCCGTCGCCGCCCACGCCCTGCGACGACAGCTTGCGACCAGAGCAGCCACCCGCCGGGACCGGGACACCTTGCTGCAGTCCCTCCAGCACGCCGTCACCACACACCTGGCCGACCTCCCGAGGCACGTCGCGGCAAGGGTCGACGGCGCGCGCGCCTGGGACCGGCTGCGCAGCACCGGCTGGTCGGCGCGACTCGCCGGACAGCCCGCCCCGCTCACGCTGCTCACGCACGCAGCAGAGGTCCTGGTCTCCCTGCCCGAGCCACCGCAACGAGCCGACCGGCGCACGCTCGTCCCGACCGACCCCCACGCCCTCGATGACGGCACCCCGCTGGCCGGCCTCGTCCTCGCCCTCGCCGGGCTGACAGGCACCCGACCCCGCGCGGCCTGGGACGTACTCGGGATCGACTGCGATGACCTCACCGGCGGCCTGCTCGCACTCGGCATCCACCCGTCAGGATGGACGGTCCCTCCCGACGCCGTCGTCACCCTGCCGCCGCGAGAGCTGGCCCGTTGCACCTGGCCGAGCCCGCCCGCGGAGGACACCTGGGTGTTCGTCACCGAGAACCCCTCCGTGACCGCCGCCGCGGCAACCCTGGCCTCCGCTTCCCCAGCGCCGATCCGGCTGCTGTGCACCGTCGGCACACCGTCCGCGCTCGAGGCCGCCGCCGTCGCCCGCCTCGCCGACACCGGCTGGAGGATCGCCGTCCGCGCCGACTTCGACCGTGCCGGCCTGGCACACGTGCGGACCCTTCTCGACGCATGCCCCACCGCTGTCCCGTGGCGGATGGGCGCCGGAGACTACGTCCAGGCCATCGCTGACCGAACCGTCCCCACCCCCAGAGCCGACACCCCCGACGCACCCGAGATCACGGCGACCGACACCCCGTGGGACCCCGGGCTCGCTACCGCCATGACCAGCACCGGACGGCCTGCCTTTGAAGAGGCAATGCTCGCCCTGCTCTTGGCCGACCTGGCCCAGGGTCGACCGACAGCCACCGAACAGGGCCGGTGACCGTTCCTCAGGCGGAAGGCGTCGCCATCACCGCCCGGAAGATCAAAGCTTCTCCCGGGACTCACCCGACTCCTCCAGGACCCCCACCCCTTTGGCGTGGCGTGGACCGCTGGACCCCACCTCTTTGGCGTCGTCGGCCGCGTGTCAGCGTCAACGCACTTCTCGCGGAGCACGTCGGCACAACCGAGGTAAGGGGTTAACGTCGCAAGACGAAGACGGTCAGTTGCGGGAGCACCCGAGATGCGGCATCGACGATCGCTCCAGCGGCAGGTAGATCCGCGGCGATGTCCTCAGGGTGGATCTGGTCCTCGGACCCGGCGTAGTCGCCCTGCCCGCGGCGGCGCTTCAGTCTCCGGAAGGGACGCAGGACCTCACCTAGCGGCGGCACCAGCTGCGCCGTGGCGGCCTCGATGGTCACCTCGTGACCGCCGGCGCGCGTGGGGCGCAGCCCTTGCTGGACCAGCAGTGCGGTGAGTGCCTTCCGGGCGGCGGCACACAGCGCGTCGTAGGCGATCTCCGGGTCGTCGTCGGCGACCGCGGCGGCGGTGCGCAGGTGGGCGCGCGCCTTGTCGAGCAGGTGGGCAGCCTCGTGATCGTTGGCGGGCACCCGCTCGAGGTGGCCACGGTCGAGGAGATCCTCGATGACGTCGCGGCCCTTGTCCCAGCTCATGCTGACTCACTGCTCCTCGGTCGCGGCTTCGGTGCTCATGTCCTTGTCGTTGCCTGTGTCCGGCGGGTACAGCCGGACCAGCGGGCGCGCTCTCAGGTCACGCACGAACGGATCCGCCGTCTCATCGGGCATCGTCCACCGCTGCACCGACATCACGGTCGGGTTCACCTCGCGGCGCAGCTGCCTGGTCGCTCGGTCGGCCGCGTCGTACACCGTCGTCCGGTCCACCGCACCGACGACGAGCACGTCGACGTCACCAGGGACCGGTCCCTTCTCCCCGCTGTACCGGGCCGCCCACGACCCGAACACCGCGAGCTCGACCAACCCCTCGAGGTCGGTGAACTCCTCCGCCACTACGAACCGGGGCCCGAACGCCACCGCGACAAGGTCCCGTAACGGCGCGACCGCAGGATTGGCGTCGTTGCCAGACACGAGTGACCCGCGCCCGTGCTTGGCGACGGTCAGGATCCCCGCCTCGCCGAGGCGGTTCACCTCACGCGCGACGGTGGGCAGCGGCGCAGGCAACTCTCGTGCCAGGTCAGCGATCGCCACCGGATCGTGCGAGAGCAACACTCGAGCGAGGATGTCGCCCTGGACCTTGGTCCGGAAGATCGCCATCAACGGCGGCGCCGAAGCTCTCATAAACCGAGAGTATACTCTCGTTATATGAGAGTATACTCTCGCTGGGCAAGAGGTGAGAGCACTTCCCTGGACCGGAAGGCACTCAGACGTCTGAGAATCGCGGCTAGGCAGACGCAGCACGGAGCCGAGAACCAAATCGGCCTCCGCCCTGCGTTTCCGCAGGTCGGAGGCCGTTTCGGTCACTGTCTCAACGAGCGCGCCCGAAGGGACTCGAACCCCTAACCTTCTGATCCGTAGTCAGATGCTCTATCCGTTGAGCTACGGGCGCAACGAGCACTGAGTCTAGACCACGACCCCGCGCAGCACCGAATCGGTTGCCCGCCACACCCCCGACCCGGGGGCTAACTGCAACGATCGGGACACCGCGCAGCCCTAGGCTGCGGGGCGTGCCGCTCATCGAGACCGACGCGCTGACCAGGCGCTTCGGGACCTTCACCGCCCTGGAGGGGCTGACGCTCGCCGTCGAGCCCGGCGTCATCGGGCTCGTGGGCGCCAACGGTGCGGGCACGGCGACGCTCATCAAGATCCTCCTCGGCCTCCTGCCGGCGAGCGCGGGCCGGGCGAGCGTGCTCGGCCACGACGTCTCCCGCGAGGGCGAGACGGTCCGGGGCCTCGTCGGCTACATGCCCGAGCACGACTGCCTGCCGCCGGACGTCACGGCCACCGAGCTCGTCGTCCACCTCGGCCGGATCTCCGGCCTGCCGCCGACGGCCGCCCGCGAGCGCGCGGCCGACGTCCTGCGCCACGTCGGCCTCTACGAGGAGCGCTACCGGGCGATCGGGACGTACTCGACCGGCATGAAGCAGCGGGTCAAGCTCGCCCAGGCCCTGGCGCACGACCCGAAGCTCGTCCTGCTCGACGAGCCGACGAACGGCCTCGACCCCGCCGGCCGGGACGAGATGCTCGACCTCGTCCGCCGGATCGGCACGGAGTTCGGCATCTCGGTGCTCGTGACGAGCCACCTGCTCGGCGAGCTGGAGCGGGTCTGCGACCACGTCGTCGTCATCGACGGCGGCCGGCTGCTGCGCAGCAGCAGCACCCGGGACGTGCTCGCCGAGAGCGGCGTCCTCGCCGTCGAGGTGGACGAGCGGGCGGACGACGTCGTCGCCGCCCTCGCCGCCCGCGGCGTCACGGCCCGCGCGGCCCGCACGACGATCGAGACGACCGCGGCGGACGACGCCGTGCTGGACGCCGTCCGCGACGTCGTCGCCGACCTCGGCGTCGGCCTCGTCCGGCTCGAGCACCGCCGGCACCGGATGGCCGAGCTCTTCGAGACCCCCGCCCCGCCACCCGCCGCGAGCGCGGCCCGGACGTCCCGGAAGGAGGCCCGCCGTGGCAGCCGCACCGCCTGACAAGACCTCCGGCGTCATCCACGACATCGGCTACCGGCACTACACGGGCGAGCGCCTCGGCCGCTGGCCCGTCGTGCGCAGCCTCTACCTCGACAGTCTCCGCGGGGCGTTCGGGCTGGGCCGCAGCGCGAAGAGCAAGATCGCGCCGTTCCTCCTCCTGGCGATCGTCTGCGTCCCGGCCCTCGCGATCGCGATCATCGTCAACATCGCCCCGACGAGCGAGCTGCCGTTCCCGCTGCCGCACTACGCCTCGTTCGTCTACGTCGTCGTCTGCCTGTACGTCGCCGGGCAGGCACCGGCGTCGGTGAGCCGGGACCTGCGGTTCCGCACGACGTCGCTGTACTTCTCGCGGCCGCTGCGCCGGGACGACTACGTCGGGGCCAAGCTCGCCGCGCTGACGACGGCGGTGGCGGCCGTCCTCACCCTGCCGCTGCTCGTCCTGTCCGCCGGGGCGCTGCTGTCCGACATCCCGTCCGGGACGACGCTGCGCAGCCTCGCCGAGGCGCTGCTCGGCGTCGTGCTGCTCGCCCCGATGCTCGCCGGGATCGGCCTCGCACTGGCGTCGGTGACGCCGCGGCGGGGCATGGGGATCGCCGCGGTGACCGCCGTCCTCATCCTCCTGTGGGGCATCCAGGGCACCGTCTACGGGCTGACGATCACCGAGGGCAGCCAGGCCGCCGCCTACTGGACGACGCTCATCTCCCCCGGCACCGTCGTCGACTCCGTCATGGCCTGGGTCTTCGGCATCGAGCCGGCGAGCGGCGCCTCGCCGGACAGCCCGGTCGGGCTGCTGTGGGTCGCGGCCGTCGTCCTCGTCGTCCTCGGCGCCGCGGCCTTCCTGCGCGCCCGCTACGCGAAGGTGAGCGTGTCGTGAGCACGATCGAGATCGCCCAGGTCTCGCGCTGGTACGGCAACGTCGTCGCCGTCAACGACGTGACGATGACGATCGGGCCCGGCGTCACCGGCCTGCTCGGCCCGAACGGTGCGGGGAAGTCGACGCTCATCTCGATGATGGCCGGGTTCCTCCCGCCGTCGTCCGGGACGGTGACGATCGACGGCGAGCCGACGTGGCGCAACGAGAAGATCTACTCCCGGATCGGCCTCGTGCCCGAGCGGGAGGGCATGTACGACGTCGTCACCGGCCGCGAGCTCGTCCTGGCCAACGCCCGGCTGCACCGCCTGCCCGACCCCGAACGCGCTGCGGCGCAGGCGATCGAGACCGTCGACATGGCCGCGGCGCAGGACCGCGACATCGCCGGCTACTCCAAGGGCATGAAGCAGCGGATCAAGGTGGCGACCGCGCTCGTCCACGACCCCGCGGTGCTCCTGCTCGACGAGCCGTTCAACGGCATGGACCCGCGGCAGCGGATGCACCTCATGGACCTGCTGCACCGGATGGCCGAGTCCGGTCGCACGGTGCTCTTCTCGAGCCACATCCTCGAGGAGGTCGAGCAGCTCGCGGGCAGCATCCAGGTCATGGTCGCCGGGCGGCACGCCGCGTCCGGGGACTTCCGGCAGATCCGCCGGCTCATGACCGAGCGGCCGCACCAGTACACGATCCGGTCGAGCGACGACCGCCGGCTCGCGGCCGCCCTGCTCGCGGACGTCTCGACGACGGCGGCCGAGCTGCGGCCCGGGTCGCCGGGTGCGCCGGCGGCGCTGCACGTCCAGGCCGTCGACGTCGCCCGCTTCACCAAGGCGCTGCCGTGGCTCGCGAAGGCGACCGGGGTGCGGCTGCACGAGGTGACGCCGACGGACGAGTCGCTCGAGAGCGTGTTCTCCTACCTCGTGAACAGGACGGGCCGATGAACGCCACCGTCGCCCGGCTCACCGCGCGCACCCTGCTCGGCCGTCGCCGGGTCTGGCTGCTCGCCGGGCTGCCGGTGCTCCTGATCGGTCTCGCCGTCCTCGTGCGGGTCTTCGCCGGCGCCGACGACGCGACGGCCCTGGGCGTCGCCGGCGGCTTCGGCCTGGCGACCGTGCTGCCGCTCGTCGCGCTGCTCACCGGCACCGGCGTCATCGGTCCGGAGATCGACGACGGCTCGATCGTCTACCTGCTCTCCAAGCCGATCAGCCGGTTCACGATCGTGCTGTCCAAGCTCGCGGTCGCCCTGGCGAGCGCGCTCGTGCTCGGCGCGCTCCCGGTCGCCGTGTCCGCGGCGGTGCTCGCCGAGAACCCCGGCACGCTGGTCCCCGCGCTCACCGTGGCCGCCGTCGTCGCCGTCGTCGCCTACTGCGCCCTGTTCCTCGGCCTGGCCGTCGTCACCCGCAACGCCGTCGTCGTCGGCCTCCTCTACGCCATCGTCTGGGAGACGACGATCGCCAACCTCGTGCCCGGCGCGCAGGCGCTCTCGGTGCGGCAGTGGTCCCTCGCGGTCGCCGAGCAGGTCCTCGGCGCGGCCGACGCCGCCCGCCTCGGCGTCGACGCCGCCGTCGGCACGGGCGTCGGCGTCGTCGCCCTCCTGCTGCTCGCCGTCGCCGCGACCGCGTTCGCGGGCGTCCGGCTGCGCAGCCTGCGCCTGGCGACGGCCGAGTGAGCGCGAGGCGGACCGGCCGCCTCCGCCTCGCGACGGACGCCGCGGGCGCGCGGCTCGCCTAGCCTGGCCCGGTGGGACGTCTGGCTGCACTGACCGGGACCGGCGAGGACCGCTGGGAGCGACCCGGTCCGACGCCGGCGCAGCAGCGCAACGACGTGCTGGTCGGCGTCGCGGTCGCCCTGCTCATGGTGCTCAGCCTGACGCTCGCGAGCAGCGTCGGGATCGGCTTCGGCGACCTCACCGCGTCGATGGCCGAGTCGGTCGCGTGGAGCCTGGCCATCTCCCTCCCCCTCGTCGTCCGGCGCCGCTACCCCGTCGGCGTGCTCGTCGTCGTGTCGCTCCTCTTCATCGGGATGCAGTCGCGCTTCGTGCCGGAGGCCCAGGTCTCCTCGATCGTCCTGTTCGTGGCGCTCTACTCGGCGGGCGCATGGGGCCGCGACCGGGCGGTCGCCACGTGGGCGCGCGCGGGCGTCGTCGTCGTCATGTTCGCCTGGCTCGCCTACTCGGTGTCGGCGACGGCGTGGGCGGACGTCGTCCTCGACGTCGAGGACGCCGACGGCCCGCTCCCCGGGCCGCTGGCCTCGGCGGTCTACACCGTCGGGCTCAACGTCGCGTACTTCGCCGCCGCGTGGGTCTTCGGCGACCTCGCATGGCGGCAGGCGCGGCAGCGGGAGACCCTCGACCGGCGCAACGCCGAGCTCGCCGCGGAGCGCGACCGGACCGCGCGGCAGGCCGACGTCGCCGAGCGCGTCCGGATCGCCCGGGAGCTGCACGACGTCGTCGCCCACCACGTGAGCGTCATGGGGGTCCAGGCCGCCGGTGCGCGCCGGGTGCTCGACCGCGACCCGGACCTCGCGCGGGCGACGCTCGAGGCGGTCGAGGAGTCCGGGCGCACCGCCGTCGCCGAGATGCACCGCCTCCTCGGCGTGCTGCGCGCGGAGGACGACGACGGCGCCCCGCCCGACCCCGCGCGCGCGACCCCGGCCGCCGGGCTCGAGGCCTTGCCGGCGCTCGTCGACCGGTTCGCCGCCGCGGGGACGCAGGCCGGGCTCACCGTCGTCGGCGACCCGCGGACGCTGCCGCCGAGCGTCTCGGTGTCGGCGTACCGGGTGGTGCAGGAGGCCCTGACGAACGTGCTGCGGCACGCCGGGGCGACCCGGGTGGACGTGCGGCTGCGGCACCTCCCGGAGCACGTCGAGGTGGAGGTCGTCGACGACGGGCTGGGCCGGTCCGCCCGCCCGGGCGCGGGCCTCGGCCTGGTCGGGATGCGCGAGCGGGTCGCCATGCACGGCGGCGAGCTCGAGGCCGGACCCCGGCAGACCGGCGGCTACCGGGTGCGGGCGAGGTTCCCGGTGGGGTCGGCGTGAGCGGCCCCGAGGTCGTGCGGGTCCTGCTCGCCGACGACCAGGACCTCGTCCGGGCGGGGTTCCGGATGATCCTGTCGACCGAGCCCGGCATCGAGGTGGTCGGCGAGGCGCACGACGGCGTCGAGGCCGTCGAGCTGGCTGCCCGCGAGCGGCCCGACGTCGTCCTCATGGACGTCCAGATGCCGCGGATGGACGGGCTCGAGGCGACCCGCCAGGTGGTCGGTGCCGGCCACGCCCGCGTCGTCGTCCTCACGACCTTCGACCGCGAGGACTACCTCTTCGCCGCCCTCCAGGCCGGGGCGAGCGGGTTCCTGCTCAAGAACGCCCGGGCCGACGACCTCGCCGTCGCCGTCCGCGTCGTCGCCCGGGGCGACGCGCTGCTCTCCCCCGAGGTGACCCGGCGGGTGCTCGACCGGTTCGCCACCCGCTCGACGGCGGCCCGCCGGCCCGACCTGCTCGACCAGCTCACCGAGCGCGAGGCCGAGGTGCTCGCCCTCGTCGCCCGCGGCGCCTCGAACGCCGAGATCGCCGCCCAGCTGTTCCTCGGCGAGGCGACGGTCAAGACCCACGTCTCGCGGGTGCTCGCCAAGCTCGGCCTGCGCGACCGGGTCCAGGCCGTCGTCTTCGCCTACGAGTCCGGTGTGGTCGCCCCGGGAGGCCCAGAGTAGACCGCCATCCGCTGACCCGCCTTGGTCACTGGATGCGGAAGTGACAATCGACCTCGAGCAAAACTCCGGCACTGCCTGGCCTGAAGGATCCGGTCTGCCGCCTTCGCATCTCGCTTATGGACCATGATTTCAACTCCACCGAGCGCTGCGAGCAAACCGCCG